>JBEHWK010000115.1:0-10377 GCA_040217795.1 Clostridiaceae bacterium | reverse complement strand
AGTATAGGGGTATAGTTTCACTATCTATATCAAAAATACTTACACTTTCCGGGTAAACCTTAAAACAATGATTAAAATCTTCATCCATAGGTTCTCTCCAGTAATATCCTGACTTGACTTTTGCCATTGTGCACATTCCATATTGAGGCACATTAATATAAATAACATAGTCGCTTTCCTTTATGCTTTCGAGAAATTTACATTTGTTTTTATCTTCAATATAATCATCCGTAAGTAAATCTTGTCTTGTATCATACCTGCAGCCAAAGCGGCCTGTACCTTCCTTAAGTGACCCTAGAATAACTTTTTTCCAGTCATCTGGAATTGCATTAATTGCATAAATCATTTGAATCCCTCCTTGTTTTACCTCTCATATAACAGGGTTTCAATTCAATTTTACAGTGAGACCCTTTAATAAATGGACAATGAAAAATGAAGACATCTTATATCTTCTAAATAAAACGCCCACCTACTTCCATATTAATACATTAACACCATTTTTTCCAACTGTCAAATTCATGATTGTCAGAATTCCAAGAGTATTTCCTATAGTGTAAAAAAGATCAGGCAGCATACCAATATGGATGTGTGCCTGACCCAATAATTAAGTTTGTATTTTAATGGATTTATCTTCAATAGTAATTGCTAAGCAGTTTCAAACTGCATTTTATAGAGTGATGCATATACCCCACCAGCTTTTATGAGTTCTTCATGCGTACCCTTCTCCTTAATCCCATCTTCTGTGAGAACCAGGATAATATCTGCATTTCTTATAGTGCTGAGTCTGTGAGCTATTACAATTGTTGTTCGATTCTTTGATAAAAGCTCTAAGGACTCCTGAATCAGTCTCTCACTCTCATTGTCCAGTGCGGAAGTAGCCTCGTCAAGTATCAATATATGAGGATTTTTCAGAAATACTCTCGCTATAGATATTCTCTGTTTTTGTCCCCCTGAAAGCTTAACACCTCTCTCCCCCACATACGTATTGTATCCGTCCTCAAGTCCCATGATAAATTCATGTGCATTGGCCTGCTTAGCAGCTTTTATTATTTCCTCGTCGGAAGCATCCGGTCTTCCATATAGTATGTTCTCCTTAATGGTCCCTGAAAACATATAAACATCCTGCTGAACAATTCCTATATTGTTCCTTAGTGAATTCAGCTTAATATCTTTGATATCAACACCATCTACCCTGACTGCGCCTTCATCCGCTTCATAAAATCTCGGTATTATGCTGCAGAAGGTTGTTTTACCTGATCCAGAAGGACCTACAATAGCTGCAGTTTTTCCCGCCTCTATATCTACATTAATATCTTTAAGTATAGTATTCTTATTGTCATAACTAAATGTTACATTCTCAAAATTTATATTTCCTTTGGGAGAATTAAGCTCTATGGCTCCATCCTTGTCCACAATATCCGGATGTGTGTCCACAACTTCAAGAAACCTTTCAAACCCGGTAATTCCTCTTTGATATTGTTCTGTAAAATTAACAAGTTTGTCTATAGGGTTCAGAAAAATATTGATATATAGTATATACACAACAAGATCTGCTGTATTCAATGTCCCCTGACTTATAAAAATTCCCCCGAATAAAACTACTGAAAGATATAAGATTCCCTGAAAAAAACCGTTCATACTGAAGAAACGTCCCATAATTGCATAACTGTCTTCCTTTGTTTCTAAGAACTCATTGTTCCCCTTCTGGAATTTTTTCTTTTCTATATGCTCGTTTGAGAAAGACTTAACTACTCTGATTCCGGATAGGCTATCCTGAATTTGAGCATTGACATCAGCAATCCTCTCTCTGTTCTTTTTAAAGACAGACTTCATTTTTTTGTTATAATTTATTGAGAAATAAATCATGAATAATGTTATCAGTATTAAAATAATCGTTAAGTTGACATTTATGCTGGTTAAAATTATGAAGGAACCTATAATTTTTAATATGGAAATAAATATATCCTCGGGTCCGTGATGGGCTAATTCAGATATATCAAATAAATCTGTTACTATCCTTGACATCAATTTTCCAGTATTGGTGTTATCGTAGTATGAGAAGCTTAACCTCTGGAGGTGGCTGAATATATCAGTTCTCATGTCAGCTTCCATTCTTGCTCCCATAATATGTCCCCATGAAGTAATGTAATATTGGCAGAAATACTTAATTATATACATAATAAGCAATGCCGCGCCAATAAAAGTAACATATCTTATTATTTCTGCACTTTTTCTTATGTAAACATCATTCAGCAAAAACCTTACTATTATAGGAAATACCAGGTCTATCACTGACAAAGTAAGTGCACAGAACATATCCATAAAAAACATACCTTTATATGGTCTGTAATAGTTTATAAATTTCTTTAGAGTTTTCATTTTTTTGCTTACCTTTCCCTGTTAGTTTATTATTTCTTTTCTGTACATTATAACATCTGACTTTTATATTGGATACGCCTTCTTATTGTTTTATAAGCATAAAGGGGTCAGGTACGCATCCATTTTTCGGGATGCGTGCCTAACCTCCATGTTAATACCTATTTATAAGGAGTAAGTTTTCCTCCGCCTGATAAGGTTATTGTTTTTCCGTTCAACCAGCTGTTTGCACTGTTGCTGGAATCATAATAAACAGTATGTCCATTGTCGATTATATTTGATAATGTTGTATCTGAGTCTGTGAGACTCTTAACATAAGAGTCTGCTGTAACATTCCATTTGCTGGTTGAGTCCAAAGTCATTGACACGTTGCATAATTTATTTTCATTATTTACAGAACTGGTTAACGTTGTATTGTTTTTCAGTACTGCGTCAATTGAACTTATCTTATCTGCTACTATATCACCTGCCAAAGTCTCACTGTCTGCATTAAATGTCAGTGTTCCGCCATTTGAACTGCTTGTTCCCCAACGGTCTGCGGCAGCTGTTATAAGACTTCCTGATGAAGCAGTCAGATCTGCTCCTTTAAGATTGACTACAGCCTGTGTGTTTGTTATATAGAACAAAGAACCGACGGCTGCAGAAAGAAATCCTCCAGTCATAGTAAAGGTGCTTGTTCCGGTTGCTGCATCTCCGGAGAAGCTTTGATACATCATTACACCATTCTTTTTAGCTCCGGAAATAGTTGTATTGGTTAAAGTAACAGAGTTCTTTCCTTCCACTACAGCAGCCTCTGAAGCAGTTGCCGTAATCTTGGCACCTGAAACTGTTATTGTTCCTGTGCTGTAAATTCCGGGAGAGTCTGTGCCTGTAGTGGTCATGGTCCCTCCTGTAACATTGATTGTTCCTTCTCCTCTGTCTGTTGCTATCGCTGCACAATGAGTTCCTGCTGTTGATATGGTAACATCAGTTGCATTTACAGTTCCTGTCTGGGTTGCATCTAAACCTCTGGAAGAATCAGCAGTGGTCTTTATTGTTACATTTGAGACATTAACAGTAGATCCTGAGCCTGTGGCAAAAACTCCGTTCGCGCCTGAACCACTAGTGCTTATTGTACTGTCTGACAAGTTTATTGTACTTCCTGATTCAGCCAGAACTCCTGCATTAAGGCCATAAAAATTGCTTTCATCTTCTGATGTGGTTGAGCCTGAAGTTGTTATCTCTGAGTCTGATATTGTAAGAGTTCCGCTGTTGCTCACCTTAATGCCTGACTCATTTGAATCTGAAGCTGTTATCTTCTCATTTGACTTGGTTGCAGTGCTGCCGCTTTGTGAGTAAGCTGCTGTTTCTGTTATAGTAGCAGAACTGCCTGAACCAGGCTGGGAATTTCCAGGGGCACCGGATGATTCTGTTGAAGAGCTTGTGGATTGGCTTGCTGTGTTTGCTGTGGATGAGCATCCTGCTACAGATGCTGCGACAATGCAAATCAGTATCAATATTGAAATCATTTTTCTTTTCATTTCACCATCAACTCCATCAATATATTTTGTTAATCACTTATCCTATGTTTAATATGATATCAATTAATTCTCTCATAAATATCTAGGAATTATGTGAAATTGATGTTATATGATTTTAGGTTATCAGACTCCCTGACTGAAACAAAAGGGAAAGTGCCTCATTCCGCAAAAATCAGCACTTTTTTGTAATTCCTGTTTTATTTTTTACTACATACTTATAACCTTAACCTCACCTGGTTCAAGAGATAATCTCATATCTCCAAAATCATCGAAGTCATGAATGTCCCGTTTTCCTATACATTGTGAATAGATTTGAAAAGCTTCTCTTTGATTATTACCTGAAATTCTTCTGATTTCATGTAAGTCTACTGTAACATCTATTCTACCCTCCATATCAGTATTCCCCACTACAACAATCAGGTTACCTTCTGTCATGGATTTTCTGTTACTTACTCTCCAACCTAATGCTATAGCCGGACTTGAAAGGTCTCCTACACCCAATGGAACAAAGTTATTTAAGTCTGTAAGTGTTTCTATGTATTCCTTTCTTATACCTGATATGGTTTCAAGTGCATTCTGCATATCCCATCTGTTTGCATAAATCCAGTGAAGCTGATATCTGTCAAAGAAAGCTAATCTTCCATTATAAGGATCATCTGGTGCAAGTCTTATCCATTTTTCATCTTGCGCACAGTCGATCCCTGTATTCATAGGCTGAGTTTCATAAATTTCCAATCCTGAATTTATAAAAGGTACTCCATTTGGCATAAAATGATTTAAAATTGTAAGACTCTTGGCTAATCTTTCTCCTCCAAATCTTGCGGCAAGTCTCGGAGTATCAGGGGTTTCTCCGCAGGCATAAACAGGTACAGGTAAAAATCTTGAATCATATATAAATTTATGAGTACAATGATCAGTTACTCTGGGTTCCAGAAAAAAACCACATCCAATTATCATGTTATAGCCGCATCTTCTTGCCTCTTCTGCTCCTTCTGACATCAACTCCTCTGCTATAAATGCAAAATCCCTATCCAATTCTCTTGGCTTACTGATAACTCTTTGTACCAGTTCAGAAGGAAGCGCATGCCCCATATCTATTCTTGCCCCATCTATACCAAAGTTTTTCTGGTAAAAAGGTATTAAGTCTGAAAGCACATCCCATAACTCTTCATTTGGATAATCACCTTTAAATAAATTCCCTTTAATAGTATCACTTAAAATATATGGAGGACATGATTCATTGACGTATGCTTTACTTTCTGCCGGGTGATCCCAATAAAGTCTTAGGAAGGTTATATCATCCCATGGTGGCTGCGGGTCGTTAATACAGTCTGAGAAAGCAGGAGCTGTTGTTATTCCTATTCTTTCCTCAATTAAATCAAGTATATTGAGTGACGGATTTGCTGCATACTCTTCATTTATTTTGCACCATTCTTCATAGTTATACTTATCTGGAGACACAGTAAATTTCCTGATTAAGTTCCATACATCTTCTGATTCATAAATTATAGGCAGGAGTTCATGTGATGGCTTTGCATTTTCTCCAATACCAGGTACAATCGGTGGTTTATAATATGGAATATCATTTGTTCTTATCCAGTAAAACCAATCCGGATGATATGCTATAAGCACATTATCCCTGGCACAGGTTCTTGGAATAATATCAATAAGCACTTTTATATCCAGAATGTGACATGCTTCAATAAAGGCTGCAAACTCATCTTCTACAGGAAACTCATCACCAGTAATGGGGTCCTTTAATTCCGGGTCAATTTTAAAGAAATTCCTCACTGCATAAGGTGAACCCTTCTCCCCTTTTTTGTTTTTTAAACTGTGCTCTGCTATAGGAAGCAGATATATAGCATCTATGCCAATTTTCTTAAGCATTGGCAGCAAAGCTATGCTCTTTACAAAGGTTCCGGTTTCCTTTAATCCATTTATGTTTTGTTCTTTTAGCTCTCCGCATCTGTCATGATCCCATGATGTTGAAGTTCTTATATGCATTGAATAAATAGAGCTTTTCTTAATCCAGTCTCCCCCCAAATATCCAGGTTCCTCCTTAAATGAATTCTTCATTATTGAAACTGATTGAGAATAATCCTTTTCAGGGTCATAGTTTTTCAGAACATAATTTTTAATACAATCATGATAGAACCTATATGGATTTACGTACAATAAGCCTCCCTCTGCTGTTTTCTTCTCTTTACCCTTATAGTCAAAGCAATTCCACAAATCAGGCACGCTGTAGCAAATTTCATCTCCTTTATCTATCTGATTTTCTAATAAATCCACAAGCGATAAAAGTTTACTTTCTTTTATTTTTCTCATAATTTTCTTCCCTCATTTCGGTCAATATCCATATATACCCTTGCCCTCGTAAACGATTTCATGCATATATGATATTATATCATATTAATACTTTTAAACATACAATAAAATTCCTATTTGATCGTTTTTTTAATTTTTGTAATCCACATATATGAATATGCTCCCTTTCCGGTAATAGAAAAAGGAGCATATTAAAGCATATCATTGTCTCAAGTTTTTTATAAAAAAATCGCCAAGGCGATTATGAGCCGTCGATTTTTTTCTCGCATCTGCCTTTCCAAACGTATGTGAGGAAAATCTGGCAGGCGACTATTTTTACTTTTTTACTCTTTAGGGTTCGTAACTACACTACGTATAATCGTATTTCTCTTAAGTTATCCATAACTTGAAAATTTCATAATTTCCTAAAGAGTAAAAAATCATCTATTGCATTTTCGTATTCATATATAGAATTTTTAATATTTTTAAATATATGATGGCTGCAATCGTCAGCTATAAATATTTTACTGTTTGTTTCTTTAGCCATAGTTTCCGACATATAACATGGAGTAAGCCTGTCTTTATTTCCATGTATAAATAGCATTGGAATTGACGTCTTCCTAATGGTATTGAGAACATCAATATCAGAAAGCCAGAATCCGTGCATTATTTTACACAATAAACTTGTGGTGTTTGCTAGTATCAAAGAAGGGAGCTTCTTCAATTTCAATTGATATTTTGTCAGTTCATAAAGATTAGAAAAAGCTGATTCTGCAATAATAAAATCAGGTTTGAATTTTTCCCTGCAAGACAATAGAGCTATAACTGCACCCATTGAATGGCCCATTATGCCGACTTTATTATATCCTGAGTCACTTAAATACTTTATCCAGAGGCTGATATCTTTAGTTTCCCTGAATCCATAGGTACTTGGGGTTTTTGAGCTTCTGCCATGTCCTCTCTGGTCAATAAGCAATACATCAAGATTTTTCTTTTGAAAAATATCCACATGGGAAATCATTGAGGCATGATTGCAGCTGATTCCATGACTTAATATTATGCAGCCTGCAGGGTTTTTGCATTTTATAAAATATCCTGCAAGAGTATATCCATCAAATGAATTGATTACAGTTTTAGTTAATTTAAGATTTTCATAATAGTCTTGTGAAATAAGTTTTCTATCTATTAAAGTATTGATTTCCTCATCTATGCTTCTCTTTTTTCTGTGAAATAACTTTCTATATGTAAAAACTGTAGTTATTATTATAAAAAATAATGCTGTCGCTATTACTGCATATATAATTTCATTTAACATATTCGACCAGTTCACCTCAAATAATTATATTTACCTGAATATAATAACATTTATATAAATTATAAATCAATAACCCCAGGGGTGCTTCCATAAAACTGGAATCACCCCTGGGGTCATTACATCATTTGGAAAAAATCATTTTCAATGAAGCTAATATCATTAATACGGCAAATCCTTTTTTAAGTATCTCTGCTGGGAAGTTCTGGGCTAGCTTTGCACCTAGAACTGATCCTGCAACTAAAAAAATTATTATCAATATGCCTGCCTGCACGTTTACCTGTCCTTTTTTATAGTATTGTATAAATGCTAGTATTCCCGCTGGTGGAAGAAGTACCGCCAGTGAGGTTCCCTGTGCTTTCAACTGGCTGAATCCACATAAATACATCAATGCCGGCACAATTATAATCCCTCCGCCAATTCCAAACATTCCGCTTAAAATGCCCGCAACAATTCCAATAAGCACGAATAAAATAATACTGTTCATCAAATCACTCCTATTAATTTCTATTTGTTTAAAAACATATCATAACTATATTATATCTTTAAAATTACTTCTTTTGACTATTTTTTGCTTTAAAAATGGAGTCTCTAAAATCATCCTTGTAAAAAAGTAAAAATGCAGTCTCTTAGCATACAGACGAACTGTATACTTAAAAGATTGCATTATACCTGAGGTTTAAATACCCCAGCAGTCACATTCGAACCAATTTTACCCCCACAACAACAGATATCAATCCAAGTACAGTGAATGCAGGTTCCCCAATATCCCAATTAAACAGATAACTAAGAGCATTTATAATCAGCACTGTGAATCCAATACCCACCATTATATATCCCTGTATTTTCTTATTGTTCATACTACGCCCTGCCTTTCATAATCAAAATATAATTTGTTATCAAACATAAGTTTATATATCTGCATTTCTGCTGCATATTGATTGGGTAATCTTAAAAAATATTGACATACGTCCTCTATAGTTTTATTGTAAAACATAAAAGTCATACATATCAATACAATTGCAGTTTATAATGCTGCTTGAAAATCATATTTTTCCGCCGTTAAGAAGTATTAAAAAAGCAGCAAATATTACAGCATAATAGAAAATCCATAAAAATAATCAGGTTGCATTTTTTAATTATCACTGATGGAATATTATTGCTCCAACTATATAAAGAATAACAATCACCAACAAAAATAACCTAGAGATATTAAACATTTTTCTATTTTTCTTGACAATCCCAATTAAAAGCCCTATGACTGAAGCTATTAACATAAAGAACAGTGGTATACCAATAAAATTAAAAACCATATTTTTCACCCTCCCCTAATTAAATGTTACTCTTCATATCCAAATATTTCAATAAGAACAAGACCCCAGGAAATACCCTTGGGGTCTAAATCATAATAACCTTTCGATATCTGAAACTAACATCTCCACATCCTTTTCTCTTGTTGCCCAGCTGGTGCAAAATCTTACAGCGCTATGGTTTTTACCTGTTCTTTCCCAAAAAGAAAAAGAATATTTTTCTGCAAGAACAGGGAGTTTATCATCAGATATAATTGGAAATTGCTGATTTGTATTTGATTCATATAAAAAAGAATATCCTTTTTTCAAGAAGGCATTTTTAATCATCATGGCCATTCTGACTGCATGCTCTGAGATTTTAAAATATAAATCATCTGTAAATAAGGTATCAAACTGAATTCCAAGAATACGACCTTTTGCAAGCATACCCCCCCGCTGTTTTATAAAATAACGAAAATCCCTTTGTAAATTTTTATTGGTAATAACCAGCGCTTCTCCAAATAATGCACCAACTTTTGTTCCTCCAATATAGAAAAGATCACAAAACTTTGAAATATCAGCCAGTGTCATGTCATTTTCTTCTGTCATTAATCCATATCCCAATCTGGCTCCGTCCATATATAGCGGAAGGTTGCATGCCCTGCATACAGAGCTTAATGCCTGTAATTCCCTCTTGGTATAGGTTGTGCCATTTTCTGTCGGATATGAAATATAAACCATCCCAGGTTGTACTATATGCTCATGAGCCACATCATTCCAATGACTATCATAAGCTTGCTGTATCTGTTCTGCTGTCAATTTTCCATCAATACTTTCCATAGCCAGCACTTTGTGGCCTGTGGCTTCTATAGCACCAGTTTCATGCACATTGATATGACCGGTTTTAGCTGTTATCACTCCCTGGTATGGACGTAGAACTGAACTGATTACAGTGAGATTTGTTTGAGTTCCACCTACCAGGAAGTGAACCTCTGAATACTCACATTGACACAGTTCCTTTATTTTTTTCCGCGCTGACTCACAGTAAACATCCATACCATATCCTGGAGTCTGCTCAAAGTTGGTTTCTGTCAGCCTTTCTATTATTTTAGGATGTGCTCCTTCTGCATAATCACATTCAAATCTTACCATTTGTCTTCTCCTTTTATGCATATAAAAAATAAAAATCTTATCATTAATCCATTATTCTGTCCTTGAAAAAGATTATTCATAACATTTAAAATATATCATTCTTTACATTATAATTCAAATATCCTTGGGTTAAGACAGCATCACGGGGTTATTAATCTTTTTTACAGAGGACAAATTTTCCTGCACAAAACAAAAAAACTCAGCTTACACTGAGTCTCTGTTTTACTAAATTGGCGACTCCGTCACGGGGTAATTTTATACGCTCAAAACCAGTTTGAGCTAAATTACCCGTTAAAAGCATAACATGCTTTTAACCTCTCCCACACAGTCTCTGGTAAATAATCAAAAAGGATTAATCTATCGGGAAACTACCATCAAAACTTTATTTTGGATAAACAAAAAAACTCAGCTTACACTGAGT
>JBEHWK010000114.1:0-10409 GCA_040217795.1 Clostridiaceae bacterium | reverse complement strand
GAATATATGAAGCTGAATGAACAGATATCCAGACAAGCTGAAAAGCTGATGGTGTATGCACACTTAAGAAGTGATGAAGATACAGCAAAATCAAAGTTCCAGGTTATGAAGGATAAAATTAATACTTATCTGGCTGAGCTTGCAAGCTACGGTGCATTTTTTGTACCTGAAATTCTTGAATTAAATGAGGAGTTTCTTTTAAATGAGATTAACAGGATACCTGAACTTAAAATATATGAATTTTTGTTCAAGGATATTCTTAAGGATAAACCCCATACTCTTTCAAAGGAACTGGAAGAACTTATGGCCTCTGTATCAGATTGTCTTGAAGCTCCGTCAAACATTCACAACCTTCTTACAAATGCAGATATGAAATTCGGTACAATTGAAGATGAGCATGAAAATACTGTGGAATTAAATGAAGGGAATTATTCTGTATTTTTAAGAAGCAAGGACAGAAAGGTCAGGAAAGATGCATTCAGGAAGATTTATGGCGGATACAAGTCATTGGAAAACACTCTTGCAGCGAGTCTGACTTCTTCAATTAAAAATGATATTTTTGCAGCTAAAACAAGAAAATACAGCAGTGCATTAGAAGCTGCACTTAAACCTAATAATATTCCCCTTGAGGTTTATAAAAATTCTGTAAAAACAATAAATGATAATCTTTCTTTGCTGCACAGATACATTAAGCTTAAAAAACAGCTTTTGAAATTAGATAAAATGCACATGTATGACTTGTACGTACCAGCAATTGACATACCGAAAGAACACATTGAATACGAAGATGCAGTTGAGACAATTGAAAAAGCCCTTAAGCCTTTAGGAAAAGAATATTTATCAATTTTCAGAGAAGGAATTGAAAGCGGATGGGTGGATGTTTTCAATAATAAGGGAAAGAGGTCAGGGGCATACTCGTGGGGAAGCTATGATACTATGCCGTATGTGCTGCTAAACTACAATCACCAGCACCATGACGTGTCAACTCTTGCACATGAAATGGGGCATTCAATACATTCATATTATTCAAAGAAAACCCAGCCGTATTTTTATGCAGGGTATACTATCTTTTGCGCAGAGGTGGCATCAACTACAAATGAAGCGCTGCTTATACATTACTTAATTGAAAAAGAAGCTAATAAAAATAAAAAGCTGTACTTTATAAATGAGGAACTTGAGCAAATAAGGACCACAGTATTCAGACAGCTGATGTTTGCAGAGTTTGAGCTCATGACTCACGAAAGTCTGGAAAAGGGAGAACCTCTTTCAGCTGAAGATTTAAACTCAATTTGGATGGATCTTAATAAAAAATACCATGGAGAACATATGAATGTTGATGAGGAAATAGCCAGTGAGTGGAGCAGAATACCACATTTTTATACAGATTTCTATGTTTACCAGTATGCAACCGGATATGCTGCAGCTTCCTCCTTTGCAAATTCCATATTAAAAGGAGAGGAAAGTGCTGTAGAGAAATATAAAGGTTTCTTAAAAAGCGGCGGATCTGATTACCCAATAAATATACTTAAAAATGCAGGGGTGGATATGACTTCTTCAAGGCCACTGGAAGCTACAATGGAAAGGTTCAAAGAATTATTGGATATGCTGGAGGAAAATATAGAGGCGGTTAAATAATCGCCTCTTTTTCTTAAGCCTATCAAATTAAATAAATTTTATTAAAAAAATTATGGGGGAGACTAATATGAAGAATTTTGAGAGGCTCCTTTTAAACAAGCTGGTGAAGGATTTTGGATTTTATATAAAAGAAGTCAGTGAAGGGAACTTGAAATGGATAGCCAAGCTGAAGAGTGATAACGGGGAAATAGTTGTAGGTGTAGTTTCTAAAGAAGATAAATATATTGCATTAGATTCTGAAGAGGGTTTTTTCATTAAGGTAATTATGGGAGAATATGAAGGAGAGGAGATTAAGCCCGGAGAAATTTATTTTTCTGAAAAGGAAAATAAAGTGGTGGCAGCGTGGATAGGGGATACCCCGTTTATAAATATTATTAATTCCATATACAGAAACAAAAATGAAGCTGGCTCCATTTCATATATTACCGCAGGACTTATAGGAATAAATATACTGGTATTTTTATATACAGCTTATTTGTCAGGAAGCATAATGGATATTAATGTGGCAGTTCTTTATTATTCAGGAGCTAAAGTCACAGAACTCATAAAAGCCGGAGAGTACTGGAGATTGTTAACGTCAGCATTTTTGCACGGAGGTCTTATCCATATAGCTGTAAACATGTACTCATTATTCTATACCGGCAATTATGCAGAGAAGATATATGGTAAGAGAAACTTTTTGGGAATCTACTTTTTAAGCGCAGCAGGTGCTTCTTTAATGTCCATGATTACTGATTCCATTTCAGTAGGTGCATCAGGTGCTATTTTTGGACTTTTGGGAGCATTATTAATATTTGCATACAAGGAAAAGGATAAAATTGGCAAAGGGTTTTTGAAAAATTTATTATCAATTGTTGCAATAAATCTGGTCATGGGACTTATGCTGCCGAATATAGATAATTTCGGACATATAGGCGGGTTGCTGACAGGAGTGGCTGCAGGATATCTTTTTTACAGGCGATAAATATAGGTAAAATAATAGGGACGGTTAACAACTTTTTCTTGTTTTAAGGCAAAGAAAAGTTGCTAATCGTCCTGTTTAATTAATAAATTTTCCCAGATCATCCTTGTGAAGTGTTTCTTTTACCAATAACTCTTCTGCAAGGGAATGGAGGGTGTTGATATTATTTTGAAGAAGAATCTTTGTTTCAGAGTACAGTTCTTCCAATAAAGATTTTCCTTCCTCAATTATAAGGTTCCCGTAGGAATTTCCTAAATTACCGAGAGAAGATAATTTCAAAAGGCCTAGGTTTGTACCCATTCCGTATTCGGAAAGCATAGCCATTATCATTTCGGTAGAAGATTTCAGATCGCCGTAAGCTCCTGTTGTTATATTTTCTTTTCCGAAAATAATCTCTTCTGCTGCCCTGCCCGCAAGTAAAACCATTATCTTTTTCTTAAGAGCAGAGATTGTATGATATGAACTGTCTTTTGGAATAGTTAATGTATATCCCCCTGCACCTTTGGTTGTAGGTATTATAGTTACCTTTGAAACTTTATCCTCAGGAAGTTCCAGCATGGAACAAAGAGCATGTCCACTTTCGTGATAAGCTGTTATTTTCCTGTCTTTTTCACTTAAGTAGCTTGAATCTTTTTTCTCATGTCCTGCAATAACAATATTGAAGGCACTGTCTATATGTTTATTTGTTATACTTCCCAGGTTATCCTTTGCTGCCAAAATTGCAGCTTCATTAATCAGACTTTCGAGCTTGGCACCGGAAAAATATGCTGTTTTCTCAGCTAATTCTCTTATATTAATATGATCATAAGGTTTATTTCCCAAGTGAAGCATTAATATTTTTTCTCTTGCATTAATATCAGGCAAAGAGACTTCAATATGCCGGTCAAATCTTCCTGGTCTCAACAAAGCAGGGTCCAGTATATCAAGCCTGTTTGTTGCTGCAATTACTACAATTCCTTCTTTTTCTCCAAACCCTGACATTTCAGTAAGAAGGGCATTCAGGGTCTGATCGCGTTCATCGGATCCTGAAGACTGTTTGGAACCATCTCTTTTTTTACCGATGGCATCTATCTCATCTATAAATATAAGGGCTTTCCCTGAACTGCTTTCTTTTGCCTTCTTGAAAAGATCTCTTATTCTTGAAGCTCCGACACCTACATACATCTGCATAAAATCAGAACCACTCATGGCATAAAAAGGAACATTTGCTTCTCCAGCCACAGCTTTAGCCAAAAGGGTTTTACCTGTTCCGGGTTCCCCGTAAAGAATAACTCCTTTGGGAATCCTGGCTCCGTATTTAGCGTACTTTTCCGGATTGATTAAAAAATCTACAATATCTCTCAAACTTTCCTTAGCTTCTTCATTGCCTGCAACTTTACTGAAATCATAATTGGATTTTATGTCTTCAGATACAGTTCTTAGAGCGAAGCCCTGGCTTAAGGAAAACTTCTTTTTATTAATGAAGTAAATGCTAAGCCAAAAGACTGAAACCATTAACCCCAGGGAAGGCAGCATCTTTTGAGGTGATTGGTCATTCTCTCCTTGAACAGATATGTTATTGTCAAGCAGGTATTCCTTAAAGTCAGGGGTTCCTGGATTATCAGTAATATAATTTTCTCCGGATTTTAAGGTTACCAATATTTTATCAGAGGAAGAGATGGTTATTTTTTGTATATTTGCAGCTGATATATCATTTTTAAATTCTAAATAAGATTTGATATCATGAAACTTTATGCTGAAATTTAAATACAACAGGCAGATTAAGGATACTATTAAAAGGGTGATTGGGACCATCAGAATCTTGTTTTTAATTGTTCTCATAATTTCCTCCTTTTAAATTAAAGATGTCACAACTAAGATTATAGATGTTTAATATTTAAAGTCTAATAAACTCCATAATTTTTGGTAATGTAAGTTATGGATAAATGCCCAATTATAAGGTATACTAAAAGGGTTATGAGTCTATGGTTTTAAGGGGGAGGACATGAGAATATCAGAGGTTTTTGTAAAATTCACTAAGGAGGATTTATTGGATCTTTTACATGAAGTTATAACATTGAAGGATTTAAACATTGATAATCTGGAAATGAGCAAGTCTATAAGAATATCAGGAAGTTTTAAAAAGTTCTTCAGGATAAAATTCTTAATATCTTTTGAGATTGAAGAAGTAAGAAGAAAGATTTTAGTATTAAAATTGAACAAGGTAAAGGTTCTTGGAATACCTGCCATAAAATTTATACGAAGAATAATATTGAGGAATCTGCTGAAGAGTCTTGAAAAGTCCGGAATAAGACCTGATAATGACAAGGTTGTGATTGATTTGGAAGGTCTGTTAAAAGATGTGAAATTCCTTTCTGCAGATATAAAAGAAGTTCAAATCAGTCAGGAGAAGTTAAATATTACTCTTCAGAATGTAAATGTCACAATAAAGGAGCTTATGGGGAGTTTTAATATAGCAGAGGCAACTAAGCATGAAGAAGAAGCAGCTTTAGATGCAGCTGAACAGGAGATGAAACAAGAAGAGATCCTGCTGCTGCCACCAGCAAATGTGACCGCAACAGAAAAAATCGAAGATATATATACTGAAGGAAGAAGCTTTGTTGAAGAAAGGCTGCCTGAAAAGGTTAAGCCTGCGGAGGAATATATATTTATTCTGCCTGATATTATTGCATTGATTGTCAGATTGCTGAAGGATGAGAGGGTAAGCAGGAACACTAAGATTACAGTAATTGCATCCTTGGGGTATATTGCAGTTCCAACAGATTTTATTTCAGACAAGATACCTTTTATAGGGAAAATTGATGATCTGACGGTGGCACTTTTTGCACTAAACAGGCTCATAAGTGATGTTCCCACTGAAATACTGTTAGAAAACTGGCAGGGAAATGACAGAAACATCCTTGTTCTAAAGAAAGCACTGGAGTATTTAAAGACTTTTTCAAAGGCTAATGATCTTGATAAATTTTATTTATTTATTAACGCATATCTATAAAGGAGGATATATGGCTAAGTTTTATGCTGTAGCAAAAGGCAAAAGCGGCGAAGGCCTTATTTTGAACAGCTGGGAAGATTGTAAAAAAGAAGTGATGGGAGTAAAGGGCGCAATTTATAAAAGTTTTGCATCAAAAGAGGAAGCAAAGGAATTTTTAAATCTACATAATAACGGCAAAACAGATAGCAAGGAAGAAGATTTAAATTCAGATATGCTGTATATATATGTGGATGGAAGTTTTATGGAAGCAAGGGGAAACTATTCTTTTGGACTTGTTGCAGTTAAAAATGGAGAAGTTTTGCATAAGGACAAAGGAATTGGACATGAAGAACATAATCGTGCATTAAGGAATGTTGCCGGAGAGGTTCTGGGTGCAATGAAAGCTGTGGAGTATGCATTGAACAATGATTATAAGGAAGTAACCATATGTTTTGACTATCAGGGAATTGAATCCTGGGCTTTAGGAACATGGCAGAGAAACAGGGAACTCACAAAGCACTACCATCACTATATGAAGGAAAAAATGAAAAAATTAAAAATTTACTTTAAAAAGATAAAGGGTCATTCCGGGGATAAATATAATGACCTGGCAGATAAGCTTGCAAAGTCAGCACTGGAATAGAAGCCGGGAGAATAACCATAATTTTCATGAGTATATAAAGTAATACTGCACATACTAGGTATAATGCACAAAGCTTTCAAAGCAAAATGCAGAATAGTTATAAAATAGCATATCTCGACAAAATAATCTATTTTATGATAAGGAGTGTAGAAGTATGAAAGGATTTTTCACCGGAGTAACAACAGGAGCAATTGTAGGAGCCGCATTTGGCATGATGATGCTGCCACAGCTTGACAGAAGGACTCAAAGGACATTTAGAAGGGCTGGAAAAAGGGTTTTTGAAATGGCAGAAAATTCAGGCGGTATGATGCATTGGATGAAATAACTCGAGATTTTTCTCGGGTTATTTTATTTTTATAACAATCTATTTTGAGATAAAGATAGTAATAATATATAGTATATTTAAAAAAATACATTAAAGAATTAAAAAAAATGCAGAAAAAAGGAGAAATATATAGTTAGTTTTCAGCAAAAAGTTTGAAAGTTTACATTTTCATGTTATAATTTAAATTAATTAAAAAATGAAATAATATTCTCATTGGAGCGTAAGGAAAAGGAAGAGTAGACATGGAAATACTTTCATTAGGGGAAAAAATAAAAAGAAAAAGAAAAGAACTTAATATGACTTTGAAGGATTTAGCAGGAGAAAGGATTACTCCTGGACAAATATCATTAGTTGAGTCAGGTAGATCCAATCCGTCTATGGACCTTTTAGAATATTTGGCCGATACATTGAAGACTTCGGTGGAATATCTGATGGAATCAGAAGAGACTCAGGCAGAAAAAATATGTATTTTTTATGAGCAGACAGCTGAATCTTACATATTATCCGGTGATTATACAGAGGGACAAAAGAATATTGACAAAGCTATGTATTATGCTGAGAAATTCAATTTAGAGTTCAGAAAAGCAAAGATATTGTTTTTGACTGGAGAAATCTGCATGCAGGAGGGGGAATTGGTTTCAGCACAGCAATACTTCCTGACTTCTAATGTAATATTTATTAGAAACAATAATTTTGAAGAAGCGGTTATTACATTACTTCATTTAGGCGAAATAACCCTTAAGATGAGGGCGTATCATTCAACCAGTTCATATTTGAAACAAGCTGAAAAAATATATATGGATAACAGTTTGGGAAATGATCAACTTTTAGGTGAGATATATTACAACATGGCAAGGGCGTTATATAAAACTGAAAATATCAGTGGGGCTATAAACTATTCATATCTGGCCAAGGAGAAATTCAATAAAATGCATAATAAGAAGAAGTATGCAAAAACTTTATTATTGTTATCTGAGGAATATAATAAAAAAGGAGACTTAATAAGTGCTGTAAACTATTCAAAAAAGGCCCTGGATGTTTATAAAGAACTTGATAAAGTGAAAAAAACAGGAGAAATTGAAAATAATCTGGGTAAGCTCTTTTTTCAATTTGAAAATATAAAGGAGTCATTTGTGCATTTCGAAGCTGCTAAAGAAATTCGAAGCAGTAACAGGGATGAGAAGTTAATAGATACGCTGGTTAATATTTGCGAAAATTACTTAAAACTTAAGGATATTGATAAGAGCAAACAAATAGTGGAAGAAATTTATCAAAATCTTAAGGAAGGTGATTTTAATAACAAGGTAGAGTTAAACTTGTTAAAATATAGAATTTTATTAATAGAAGAAAAAATTGAGGATGCAGAGAATATTCTGATAGAAACTTATGATTTTGCAATGAAGAATGGGTTAAACAAAAAGGCAGGACAAGTAGCCATATTGCTCGGGAAGTTCTATATAGAAAATAAACGCAATAATGAAGCTTCAATGTATTTGGATTATGGAGTTAATATCTTTAATGAAATAGGATTGCTGAGAAATTAATAATAGATAGGGTGATACAATTGGAAATACTTTCAACAGGAGAAAAAATAAAACGTGCAAGAGTCTATAAAGGTATAACTCTAAAAGAGCTTTGTGGGGACAAAATATCTATTTCTAAAATGAGCTGCATCGAAAATGGCAAAATTAAAGCTGAAAAAGAGGTGTTGGAATATATTTCCTTAAAACTTTCTCTGGATTTGGAATATCTTTTAAAAGATGTAAGAGAGCAATTAGTTGATAATATTGCTTCAATAAAGAAAAATATATTCGCGGGTGACGGAATAGAAGAAAAAATTAAGTACAACCTGGAGTTTGCCAACGAATATAAGTATTTTGATCTGGCATTTGAGCTTATGCATCTATTATTTAAGTGTTATTTGGAAGAAGCAAAATATGAAAATATTCAGCTTATAGTTTCACAATATTATTTTTTATCTGAAAAAAATATTGATAAGGAATTTGTCACTAAATACTTCTATGATATGGGAAAATATTTTTTCCAGAACAAGGAGTATACACAGGCTATTACATATTATGAGAGGCTCGAAAAGATATTAAAGGATAATAAGCTTAAGGATAAGGGCGAATATTCAAACACCTTGTTTAATAAGGCCTTAAGTTATTATAAGCTTAAAAAAATAATAAATTCTTATGAAGACATGCAGGAAGCAGAAAAATACATAGACTATGTTGAAGATTCTATAATTAAGGGAAGAATGTATAATTTACTGGCAAACCTCTGCATAAAACTAAAGAAACCTGAAGCTGAAAATTTTGTAAAAAAGGCTTATGAATTTCAAAAGCATAATCCTATATTTCTCGCATTATCAAAGCAAAGTTATGCAGAATGTTACTTTGAAATAGGTGAGAAAACAAATGCAGTGAAGGAAATCAAAGAGGGGTTAATCATATTCCCTAAGCACAATAAACTTAAATATGTGGAGTTCATGAACAATTGCATAAAGTTGTTTATCGATTATAAAGAATATGAAGAAGCGTACAGCATATGTGATGAAGCTTTGAACCTGGCCATTGACTGCGATCATATTAAGCTTATTGAAAGATCTTACTACTTAAAAGGGATTATTCTTCAAAAACAAGGGAAAATAGCAGAAGCTGAAATGTATATGAATCTTTCGCTAGATGCTATTTTAAAGTTTGGAAGCAGAGCAGAAAGATACGAAAGATATATGGATATGGCACATATGTATCACAAGCTAGGGGAGACTTCAGATTCCTTGAAATTTTTCTCCGCTGCTCTGCAGCTTGAAAAAGACCTTTAAATAGATACCCCCGGGGGTCAGATCAGACCCCCGGGGGTGCTTATTTTACGTTTTTCTTATTATTATCAATTGGGCCCCATAACCTTTAAGTTTAGGAAGAAGGTTTAAAACAGAGCTCTTTCTAATGTACCTCAAGTTTATACCAGGGAAAGAGGCATTATGGAGAATTTCCCGTTCTTCTTTATTCAGCCTGTTAGGTTTGCCCATCTCTAACCAGTAATTATAAGAAGAACCTATCTGTTCATTTAACGTATATATAATAATTTGGGCATCACTGTGTATATTTACTATATTTAAGGAAAATTTTATTTCAGTGGAGCTTTTTATGGCCCTTCTTTTATAAAGGGTTTCCGGACTTATCAGGTTATTCAGATCATTATCGTAGTTATATAATAATATCTGATATTCATCTTCACTTTTAGTGACTAAGTAACCGACCCCCTTCTGAACAAGAACATCACCCAATTTATTTAACAGAAAGTAAGCATAATAAGATGGTTTTTTTATTCCCATATCATTTACGAGACCCGAGGAACCAAAGAATACTTCATTTGTAATCATGACTTCCTTTTCTAATACATCGAAAGCGCGTATAAAATTCAAAGGGATTTTTTCACTTGCTACCTGATGAATTATATAAGGCAACATATAGGCTGTGTCATATATTTTATTAATTTCCAGGTGGTTTCCCACGTATATGTCATCAGAATATGACAATGAATATTCCTCTATAAGACTAATTATGGCATCGCGTAAGTCTTTGGAAAAGTTATCTTTGAACTGGTATTTTATAAGTTTGAAATCTATAGTATCCAGTCCGGAAAAATATTCTGAATAGCTCTTAAATGCATTTATGAATTCTTCGTCTGTAAGTTCAAGCTGATCCAACAAAATTAAAGGCTTAAGTTGTATATATTCCATAAATTCCAGAACAGATTTTGTTTTGTTCCAATTATAAAAGTTACTTCCGGGAAATATCCCCATATCCCGGTGGAACAGGTTAAAAATCCTTCCATAATTAAAAGAAATCTCTTCCTGTATATCTTC
>JBEHWK010000113.1:0-10621 GCA_040217795.1 Clostridiaceae bacterium | reverse complement strand
CTTTCGTGTGTATTTTTGTTTGTTAGCGCTTCAATAATAACATGAAATCGGGGGCCATTGTTTTTTGTTGTAAAAAAACTCTGTAATCTTTGATATATAAAGAAAAAAACAAAAAAATAGTGTGAAAAACTTTACACTAACATGAGTGGAAAGGTGGTAAAAGTATGAAAACAAAAATACAAATTTATGCTGAAGGTATTCCGTTTAGCGAAAAAGAATTGCTTAAAGGGTTGATAAAGCACTCGATAGAAACAGCTCATTCAGTGTATTTTAATGAAGTAAATAAGTTTGAAAACAATAAAAATATAACATTTAAACCGTTATCGATAAATTTGAAAGTTACTATGAAATCAGAGTCTGAGTTGATATCATGGACAATGAGCATAGATAATTAGATAATATTTTAATACCTAAGCGAAAAAAGTGACATAATGAATGAAAATTATAAAATGATAAAAATTTATAATATATCCAGCATACGTCCTGATTAGATGGTAAATTTTAATCAGGGCATATTTTATAAGCGGATAGAAATAGATTTTTATCATTAAGAACAATGGTGGGAAAATATTGAATAAAGAACTTAATGTGGTAAAATTAAATTAAGATGGAAAGGAGGTGAGATTAATGAGGGCAAAAGTAGATATTTATACAGAAAACATTCCTTTAAGCAACCGAATGTTATTTGTAAGCTTGATAAAACATTCATTAGAAACAGCAAACCCGGAATATTTTAATGAATTATATAAGTTTGAAAATAAGAAAAATAAAAAAATCAAGCCATTTACATTTTCAACTTATATGGAAGATTACGAAATAGGCAAAGAAAATATAAAGATAAAAGGGAAAGTCAATCTTATAATTTCAACACCTGACACAGAACTGTTCATAAACATCTATAATGGTCTGCTAAACACATATGATTTCAGTTATAAAAATAAATATAAGCTTAAGATAGGAAAAATAACACTTCTGAATGAAAAACAAATACACTCAGAGGAAGTGACATTCAAAACTATTTCACCAATAGCTATAAAAGACAAGGATGGTAAATTTTTAAGGATTGAAGATGAAAATTATGTTCATGAATTAAACTATATTTCTGATTTGAGTTTGAAGGTTTTCAGAGGATACGGACTGGAGAGGTCTCTGGAATTCATTCCGGTAAATTATGAAAAAGTTGTTATAAAAGAAGATATTAAAGGTTTCAATGAAATTACCAATAAGAAAGTATTCTATATTACTGGCTACAAAGGAACATTCAAGCTAAGGGGAGATAAAGTGGACCTAAAACTTCTTTATTCTTTAGGAATAGGCTTCAGGAAGTCTGAAGGATTTGGAAATGTAGAAGTTATAGGATAGGAGGTGATAGATGATGTATACAATAAAACTCACTATGGAAGACTGGATGCTTAATGCCGGGATAATAGGAGTATACAATATTCTAGAGCATGCAGGAGACAAAGTTGTTGTATGTGACAATTATATCGAATTTGATAAGGAATGCTTAAATGGATTTGAAGACAAGTATTTTAGATATTTTATCGATACTTATCTGCAGACATTATCATGGTATAAGATAGTTTCTTATGAATCTGTGATAGACCATTATGAACAAACAAATTTTCAAGATTTTAATGAAGAGAGTCTTGATAAGTTAAATGGATATATTACAAATACTGTTAAGTATTATTTAAAAAGTGCAAGTTATAAGGCAGCATATGATTTAATTCAGTTAGATGCAGATATTCTAGAACTGGAGAAAAAACTGACTTCTATAAAATTAGGGAAAAAAGAAAGGCTAGAAGACAAAATTCAAGAGGTTAAAGGAAATTTTCAGGTTTTAAAGGAGATAATTGCTTATTTTAATAATGAAGAAGCAAAAAAATATCTAGCTGGTAAAAATGCAGTATATACAATAATAAAAAACGCATGGAATGGAGTATCGTTTTTGTTTAATCAAACAAAAGAAAAGGACATGTATACAGATTACAAAAATTACTTTGTAAATCCTGTGCAGGAATATGTTAATTCTGATAAAACAAAATTCAAGTATCACTGTTTCATTTGTGGAAATGAAATGAAAGATCTCAGCAATGATTTAAGCTTTTTGAACGTTACTGGGTTTGATGTTGCGAGAAAGTCATCCCACGTATGGAATTTTACAAATGATGTTGCTATCTGCGGTTTATGTAAATTGATATACTCCTGTATGCCTGCAGGAATAACATACGCAAATAACAAGGGGATGTTTATAAATGCAAATTCAACCATGAGAGAAGCCATTAATATCAATAACAAAATTAAGGCAGATGTATTGGGCAAAGATGGAAAAGAACATTCGCTTAATTATAAAGCATTGATTACATCTATACAGGAGCAGTTTAATGAAAGTTTTAAGTATGAGCTGTCTGATATCCAGGTTGTAAGATACGAAGATGAGAAATACAAATTTAATATTCTTGCAAGGAATATATTAGAAGTTATATTCAAATCAAAGGGTGAATTAAATAAGTTAATGAACTGCGGGTTTACAGAGGTAAAGACTTATTTTAATATCTATGATTTGGTGATTGAAAGTTTGCTAAATAATCAGAACCTGACTGTGTTAATCCACAAACTTTTAATATATAAACTTTCAAACTCCAATGATTGCAGATATTCTGGGCGTAATTTGCTTTCTATGTTAAGGATTAACTACAACTTTATGAAGGAGATTGGATATATGGGAAATATTGATGTACAAAAAAGTGAAAAAGATATTATTGATCGAGCCAGTGGAGCAGGATATTGGCTAAGACAAGCGTATGCAGGGAAGGGATCAGTTGATAAGTTGAACGGAATAGCTTACCGGCTGCTGAATGCCTTAAAGACAAATAACACATCAATGTTTATGGATACAGTATTAAACTGCTACCTATATACTAGAAAAGAAGTACCAGGCGTATTTTTAGATACTCTTAAAGATGATGAGGCATTTAAGCATATAGGGTATGCTTTTGTTACTGGGTTAATTGAAGGTAAAAAAGATGAGAATGGAGGAAAAGATAATGAAAAATAAAATGCAACCAAAAGGATTGTCAATATCAATGATATTTGAAGCAGAAAGTGCCAATTATGGTGAAGCAGTGGGTAATGTAGCTTCATTGAAAAAGATGGCTAGAGATAAGGGGGACCAATATACTTATATATCAAGACAAGCTATCAGATATAATATTGCGGAACAGTTGGGAGAAACATATGCCCCTGTTAAGGCGGAAGGAAGCGGAGACAAAAAGGTTATACAGTTTGCAGCGGATGCATCGATAGATAAATATCTTGAAATAGATTTTTTTGGATACCTAAAAACAGAGAAGAGCACATCAGGCAAAAAGAGATCTGCAAAAGTAAGGCTGTCAAATGCAATATCTTTGGAAACATTTAAAGGAGACTTGGATTTCCTGACTAATAAAGGACTAGCAGACAGATTAAATGAGAATATGAACATTGCACAAGCGGAGATTCACAGATCATATTACAGATATACAATCACTGCTGATTTGGACCAAATTGGAATAGATGAAGTTGACAATATTGAAATTTCTAATGAAGAAAAAGCTAAGAGGGTAAATAGATTACTAGATACAATAGCATTGCTTTACAGAGATATCAGAGGCAGAAGAGAAGATTTAAAGCCGCTTTTTGCAGTAGGAGGAGTTTATGATATCAAAAACCCTGTTTTCCAAAACATATTGAATGTTAAAAATAATAATGTGTCAATAGAAGAGCTGGAGAGCGTTATGTTTGATAACATTAAGAAGGATACAATTTGCGGATTAGTTTCAGGAAAGTTTAACAACGATAATGATATAAAAGAAAAACTTGGGGCGAAACCAATGCCGGAATTTTTCAGTGAATTAAAGAAAAGGGTTGAGGAGTATTATGAAAAGAGCTGTTAGACTAAAATTAAGTCAGGATTTAGTCAACTATAAAAAGCCGACAAGTTTTCAGTTGAAAGAAACATATCCTCTTCCTCCGTATTCAACCGTAATAGGAATGGTGCACAGCTTATGCGGATATCAAGAATATCAAGAAATGGAGATAAGCATACAAGGTAGATATACATCTAAGGTAAATGATCTTTATACGAGATATGAATTCAAAAATGGCATGAAATATGAAGAAGGAAGACATCAGTTGAAAGCAGGAGATTTTGGTATCTGCAGAGGGATATCGACAGCAGAATTGCTTGTGGATGTTGAGTTGATAATTCATGTGATTCCAAAGGACGATAAAATAATTGAAGAAATTGAATCAGCTTTTTTGTTTCCCAAGGAGTATCCTTCATTAGGAAGAAGAGAGGACCTGGTGACTATCGATGAGGTGAAGGTTGTAGATGTTCATAATGAAATATTGAGAAAATTTGTACGAAGTGACTCAAAATATGGGATGTATATACCTATAGAAGCAATCAATGTTATAAAATATAAAAATGCTCAACAAGGAGTAGAACATCCGGGAACAAGGTTCAGACTTAATAAAAACTATAAACTTGTTAATTATGGTACTGAAAAGTCACCAAAAGTATTCAGGAAATGGGAAAAGAAAGAAGTGGTTTATGCTACAAATCTTCTATATATGAGGAACCATGAAGTATGCCTGGATGAGGATGATTATATTGTGTTTGCTGTTTAAAGGGGATGATGATTTTGAATAAATATTTAGCCAAATCAGATCCAGAAGAAAGGATACAGGAGCATACCGATAACTTGATTAAAAATTATAAATTATTGAATAAGACATATCCTGGTTTGGAAATAAACTGGGATATGTTATATAAAGCTTGTCTGTATCATGATTTTGGAAAAATGAATTTGAAATTTCAGCAAAAAATTGAAACTCATAAAATAGTTCCTGGAGAAATTCCACATGGAATTTTGAGTTTAGCTTTTATTGATTTTGAAGATTTGGAATCTCAGGGATATTCAGATGATGATATACGAGTTTTATTTCATTCTATTGCGTATCATCATGAACGGGATTTGAACTATACAGATGAAGAATTGGATAGAGAAGTTGAACTATTAGAAAGTGAATATGAAGATTTTAAGTATAAAAACATAAGTAAACTATATATTTCAGACTACATTGAAGAAAGTTTTTTCTTTAGAAATGAAAGAATATATGAAGAGAAGGACAAAGATATATTTTTCAAGTACGTTATGATAAAAGGCTTGCTGAACAGGATTGATTATGCCGCCAGTGGATATATTGATGTAGAAAAAGAAAATGATTTTTTAAATGAAAGTCTTGATTATTTGCTTAAGGATTGGCAGGAATCTGACAAAAATATCCAATGGAACGATTTACAGAAATACATGATGAAGAATAAGGATAAAAATGTTGTTGTGGTGGCACAAACAGGAATGGGAAAAACAGAGGCAGGATTGCTATGGATTGGCAATAACAAAGGATTCTTCACATTACCATTAAAGACAGCTATAAATTCTATATATGATAGGGTAGTTGAGCTTGTGAAGGAAAAAAAGGAAGAGCGGGTAGGATTGCTTCACTCGGATACTTATAGTCAGTACATTAAAAAAGAAGAGGAAGATGATATTGAGGCATCTGATTATTACAATAGAACAAAACAATTATCTCTTCCTTTGACGATCTGTACTCTGGACCAGATTTTTGATTTCGTTTATAAATACAGAGGTTTTGAGCCCAAATTAGCAACTCTTGCATATTCAAAAGTTGTAATAGACGAAATACAGATGTATTCACCTGATTTACTTGCCTATTTAATTATTGGATTGACTTATATCAATAAAGTTGGTGGGAGGTTTGCTATTTTGACTGCTACACTGCCTGAATTTATTTTAAATCTATTGAATGAAGAGGAAATTCAGTTTGAAAAAGCAGAAGAACCATTTATCAATAAAGAATTGGATAAAAGACACAACATTAAGGTAAAAGATGAAGAAATAAGTATAGATCAAATTTTGGATTTATATGATGAAAATAAAGTTCTTGTTATATGCAATACAGTAAACAAGGCACAGCAGGTATATGAGGCTTTGGAAAAGAAAAAAATTGATAATTTAAATTTGTTTCACAGCAGATTTATAAAAAAAGACAGAAAAATAAAAGAAGATAAAATATTATGCATGGGAAAAAGCAGCAGCAAGGAACATGGAATTTGGGTTTCTACTCAAGTTGTGGAAGCATCTTTGGATATAGACTTCGATGTATTAGTTACGGAACTATCAGACATAAATGGACTTTTTCAAAGGCTGGGAAGATGTTATAGAAAGCGAAACTTTGATGGGAATAAGTATAATTGCTATGTTTATACAGGTGGCGACAAGAAATGCAGCGGAGTAGGATCTGTAATAGATAAAGAAATTTTTCAATTATCTAAAGAAGAAATCTCAAAAGTTGATGGCATACTTGATGAAAATAGAAAAATTGAAATAATAAACAATTTATATAATTTTGATAGATTAAAAAATACACATTATTTTTCACTTGTCAGAGATGCCATAAGATATGTGAAGAGCATTAAAGAATATGATACAAGCAAAAATGAGGTTAAAAAGATATTCAGAAATATAGATTCAGTAAATGTGATTCCTAATAGTATTTATGAAGATAATAAAAATGAGATTGAGGAATACATCCACATAATATCTGCAAAAAGTGAAAAGAGCTTGTCTTCTGAAGAAAGAAAAATCAGAGCAAAGTCAAAGATTTTAGCCAGAAATAACCTGATGGATTTTACAGTTGGGGTAAGACCCGACAATATCAAAGAGAACATCTTAAAGACGTTGGAAATAAGTAAATATGAAAATATATCAGTTATTGACTGTGATTATTCAGAGATGCTTGGAGTCCAGTTCGAAAAAAAGAAAAATGAAGAAAAAAATTATGAGTTTTTATAATAAAGGTTAATCAGGTATGATTTTTTAGGAGTGATTATATGGAGTTTAATTTTGAAGTATATAAGACTCAAGGAATCAAAGTCAATTATTATTATGTTTGTCCCCGGAAGCTGTGGCTGTTTTCAAAAGGTATTTCCTTTGAAAACAATCATGACAGGGTTCTTCAAGGGAAAATTCTTCATGGTAATTCTTATAACAGGGAGAAAAATAAGGAAGTTGATTTTGACAATACTATCAAGCTGGATATTATGGATAAGGAGTATATCAAAGAAGTAAAAATAAGCAGTAAAATGCAGGAAAGTGACAGGATGCAGCTTCTTTATTATTTATATTATCTTAAAAAGTTTGGTATACAGCGAAAAGGGAAGATAAATTATGTAAAGGAAAAGAGAGTTGAGGAAATTTCTCTTGAAACTGCTGATGAAAAAAAGATTGAGGAAACGCTGCAGGAAATAAAAAATATAGAGAACGAAAATATACCGCCAAAAACCATTAATAAACCGTTTTGCAAAAAATGCGCTTACTATGAATTTTGTTATTCTGGGGAGGTAGGTTAAAATTGGGAAAAGATTATTATATTTTTTCAAACGGAAGGATAAAGAGAAAAGATAATACTATATATTTTGTCGATGAGATGGAAGAGAAAAAAGGATTACCGGTTGAAGATATTGAGAGGATACATCTTTTTGGAGAGATTGATTTAAATACAAAGTTTTTTAATTATATATCACAATATGGAATATTGGTAAATTTCTATAACTATTATGGATTTTATTCAGGAACATACTATTCAAGAAAGAAAAATGTTTCTGGGATATTAGTAGTTAAACAAGCTTCCTTTTACAGTGATATAAATAAAAGGCTTGTATTGGCAAAAAGCTTTATAGACAGTGCTATTCATCATATATTGAAAAATTTAAGACGTCATACGGAGGTTCCGTCTGAACTGATTGACAGAATTCATATTGAAAGAAAGAATGTAGAAAATGCATCCTCAATATCAGATTTGATGGGGGCAGAAGGCAGAATCAGGAAAACTTATTATGAGTCTTTAACGTATGTATTGAAAAATGACTTTGGATTTATTAACAGAAATAGAAGACCGCCCAAAGATCCCCTTAATGCACTGATTTCTTTTGGAAATAGTATCATGTATACTGCTGTCCTTGGAGAGATGTACCAGACACAATTAGATCCGACCATAAGTTTTCTTCATGAACCTTCTACAAAAAGATTCTCTTTAATTCTGGATATGGCTGAAATATTCAAACCATTAATTATTGACAGTATAATAATCAGTTCAATAAATAACCATGTTATTACAGATAAGGACTTCGACTCTCAAGAGGGTATATGCTTTTTGAATGAGGATGGCAGAAAAAAGTTCCTGAGGGAATTCGAAAAAAAGATGGCAACCACTGTCCAGCATAGAAAGCTTAACAGAAGTGTTACCTACAGAAGTCTGATTAAGCTGGAGTGTTACAAGCTAATAAAACATTTGATAGAAGATGATCAATATAAACCTTTGAAAGCATGGTGGTAAAATGTTCGTGATTATTACCTATGATGTTAATGTTATAAGAGTAACAAGAGTCAGAAAGATTCTGAAGAAGTATCTTACATGGACTCAAAATTCAGTATTTGAAGGCCAGATAACTCAAGGAAAGCTTAACAAATGTTTAGCAGAAATTAATAAAATTACAGTAGATAGTGAGGACTCCATTTATATATATAATGTAGATAACCCAAATAATATTAATAAATTTGTAATAGGGAATGTTAAAAATTTTGATGACATGTTTATATAAAATGCAGTAAACCTATCTATGGCATAGATCCATTGAGACATTGAAAAATCTATGTTACAATGGATTTTGTAATAAAATAGAAAACGCTACCGAAGCTTTACTGCAAAAATAGTATGTTTATTTTTTAAAATATCTCCTAATATGGCTTAAATAAAGGATTTTAATGCTATGGAGATTGGGGTTTTATCTTAACCATGAGGAATGTAAATTTTACTTTAATGCTTCCACCCATTACAAACAGGTCCGTTTTATCTTAACCATGAGGAATGTAAATGTTACTGCATCTGCAAATAAAGCCGCCGCTATCTTCGTTTTATCTTAACCATGAGGAATGTAAATGTAAGAGTTGATATTTTTAATGTTGCTGCCTTTGGATGTTTTATCTTAACCATGAGGAATGTAAATTCATCTGAGTAGTTGTCTGCTGAGGGTTAGTTTTCACGTTTTATCTTAACCATGAGGAATGTAAATTCAAACAAATTATTCCAATTCTCACAATAATATTCTAGTTTTATCTTAACCATGAGGAATGTAAATGTATCAACACAACTGTTATATTTTCACTTAGGAATGGTTTTATCTTAACCATGAGGAATGTAAATTCTGCATAATTGTTTTCTATATAATTATTTGTTATTGGTTTTATCTTAACCATGAGGAATGTAAATTTCTGTAGCAATAGATGCGGAAGTTATACATTCTTTTGTTTTATCTTAACCATGAGGAATGTAAATTTGAAAGTCTACAGGGCATACATGACAACTATTCAAGTTTTATCTTAACCATGAGGAATGTAAATATAAGGGACTTATAAAATTTGTTCAATTTGGTCACAGTTTTATCTTAACCATGAGGAATGTAAATGGAAAGATAAGAATCTTTATGATGTTATCGTGGATGGGTTTTATCTTAACCATGAGGAATGTAAATGTAATTGAATACTGGAATTGGATTCAGCAGAATCCTGTTTTATCTTAACCATGAGGAATGTAAATTATAATGGAATCTACAGCTAAGGCACAAGGGGATTTGTTTTATCTTAACCATGAGGAATGTAAATATGGACTTGATGAAATAAACTGCAGGGTTTGTGAAGGTTTTATCTTAACCATGAGGAATGTAAATTGATAAGTCTGAATCAATACATCTTTTAATTTAATCAGTTTTATCTTAACCATGAGGAATGTAAATCTTTTTCATCCTCCTTCATTTCATTCAAATCAAAGAGTTTTATCTTAACCATGAGGAATGTAAATTTGGCTATGGTAATTCTTCTGCCTTTTGGATATTCTGTTTTATCTTAACCATGAGGAATGTAAATTATAATTGGCCTTGCATTCCTCAAAATTTCCGATTGAGTTTTATCTTAACCATGAGGAATGTAAATTTAAGTTTACCGCAATTTATACACTCGCCTTTAAGGTTTTATCTTAACCATGAGGAATGTAAATTGTTAATTTCCTCTTGATTCATTTAAATCCCTCCTAGTTTTATCTTAACCATGAGGAATGTAAATGAAACATCACATAGATTTTCACTCCACCATCCAAGTTGTTTTATCTTAACCATGAGGAATGTAAATATAACCGATACAAGGAATTAATTAATAAATATCTATCGTTTTATCTTAACCATGAGGAATGTAAATTTGTACTTGACCAGATCACCAAAGACATCTGCAATTGTTTTATCTTAACCATGAGGAATGTAAATGGAACTTCAGAAGTTATAAATGTAGCTTATTGCAATGTTTTATCTTAACCATGAGGAATGTAAATCTTTCAATAGCACCTAACATTTGAGGCGTTATCCCTGTTTTATCTTAACCATGAGGAATGTAAATTTCGTTAAACAATTTTCGCAACGTTTTAATAATATCGTTTTATCTTA
>JBEHWK010000112.1:0-10697 GCA_040217795.1 Clostridiaceae bacterium | reverse complement strand
TATTTCAGATGAGCAAAAAAACTTCAACATTGACTCTATAATTTCATTATAAAATAAAAAAAGCTGCCCGTCCGGAAATAAAAAAATTTCAGGACGAACAACTGATAAATGTCCGCGGTACCACCTGTTTTACTGCCAAATTGCAGTCACTCTAGTGTTGCCAGTATCACGCCCGGCTGACGGCGCACCTACTTGTCAAAAGACGTTCAGATTGCAGCTGTTAAAGTGTTATTCGCATAAATTCATTTTACAGGGTTTTCACCATTCCCCGCTCACTGTGAACGATAATTTATGTTACTTCTCTTCGTCATCGCTTTGAGAAGATTATAGTACATTTAATTGTGCCTTGTCAATTTATTTATGAATCTTTCTTAGGTATGCTCTTTTGACTGGTAACGGTTCTTCGGTGCTGCAATTCAAGTTCTTTACACCTTCTGTAACCTTGGCTGAACTTTCACCAGCAAGCATAGTCCAGCTTAGCCGGACGCACGAAAAAAGTGCTCCATCCTCACACACAAGATTAGCACTTTTTCTAAATAGAATTTATATCTACTCCATAAATTCTAATTACCAGTTAAACAAAGTCATAATTTAAGGTGATTTTGGAGTTATAGTCACTTCACCGCCACCAATTACTACAAGTATGTACTCAGGTGTCATAGGTACTGTATCGATATTTAATGAGTTAGGATTTAGTTTTACATCTTGAATTGGAATATAATCTTTATCAAAAACGAACATACGGACACTATTGGTTTTTGAAACATTACTGACATTATAAATATTACCTGGTGAAATATTAAAATCAGACAATTTATAAATACCTTGCTTAAAGGTGGCAGAAACTGCAAAAGCAGGTTTCAATCCGATTATATTAAAAGATAAACATAAAAAAATTAAGAATAAAACAGTAAACTTTTTCATTATATATCTCCTTTAAGTTAAAGTGTTAATCCAAATCAATATTAAGGTTACTTCTCAGTAACATAAACTTCACCTTTACCAACTATTAAAATGACATAGTCAGGCTTAATTGGTATTATATCGAGTTTTTGTATACTAGGTACTAGTCGCAATGATTCCATTACAACTTGATTTTCATCTATAATATATAAATACATACCTTCGGTTTTAGAAATATTTTGAATGGTAAAAATAGTGGTATTTGAAATATTGAAATCAGATAATTTATAAATACCTTGGGTGAATATATTTCCAGCTGCAAATGCAGGTATTGATCTAATTACACTAAAGCTTAAACATAAAAAAATTAAGAATATAACAGTAAATCTTTTCATTGTTCACCCACCTTTCGGTTTTATTTTGCGTAATAAATATGTTAATATTCATACTGTATTGACCTTTTGTGCCATGTGACATAAAAGCTTGTACATCAATTGAATTTTATTATTTTATAAGCATCTTTTATATCATTTATTAGTTCATCTGTTATTCTCATTCCTTCTTTAAAATAGCTTTTTGGTTTCATAAAAAAATCACCCCGTCGATAAGGTATACCAATAAAAAGGTACCCTAATCGATTATTGGGGTGATTTTGAAAAGTCAAGTGTTTTCTTCAGCTTTTTCTGTTTTATTTTCCAACTTGTGTATTCTTAGGTTTATGACATTGCCCCCGGGGATACCATATTGTCAGCAGCCAAATAAATATTAATCTTTAATAAGATAGGAAACAGCTTTGAAAGTTAAATGATCTTTATTCAAGTAAATCAGATACTCAAAAATTATCCTTATATCAACAAGAGCAGTTGCTTTCTTATTTGGAAGAAATGCTTGCATTGGGTTCACAAACTCTGCTACTTATAAGAGCAAGAAAACATTAGGTAAATGGATACTCTATTAGAAAGAGTGCTGAAATTGAAAGAAAGCCGATATTTGTTTAATCATATACATTATATTACAATTATTGTTATAATAAGGATATAGAAATGTTTCAATTTAGTATGGAGTTATTATTTATTGTAATTGTAGACCATGAAAATGAATTTATCTAAAAGGAGGATATTATTTGAGAAAGCATTATATTGACAATATACGAACATTAGGGATTTTATTGCTATTTCCATTTCACACCTCTCGTATATTTAACTCATTTGAAACCTTTTATGTAGTTGGAAAGCCAAGCGTTATTTGTGATAATTTTATAAGAGTTTCCTCAGAGTGGTTTATGCCACTATTGTTTGCAATTGCAGGAATTAGTGCTTCATTAGCCATGGAGAAATGTTCAATCAAGAAATTTATTGAAGAACGTTTTTTCGCACTCTTTATTCCATTTATGTTTGGAGTTGTTTTAACAATTCCTATTCAAACATTTTTTGCAGAAAAACAACACAATGGATATTCAGGAAGTTACCTCCACCAGTACATATTATTTTTTACTAAAAAACTGACTTAACTGGATATAGTGGTGGTTTTACTCCGGCACATTTATGGTTTTTACTGTTTTTGTTTGTTATTTCATTAGTATCATTACCCCTAATAATTCTTTACAAAAAATCCAACAAAAAAATCAACGAAAGCAAACTTAGTTTATGGACAATACTTCCACTATTTTTATTTAACTTCTTCCTAAGTATTTTTGAAATTGGCGGACAAAGTTTTGGTAAATATCTATCATTTTTCCTATTAGGCTATCTAATTTTAAGTACCAATGGTGCTATAAAACTGTTAGAAAATAAACGCTTAATTTTAACTACTTTGGCAATTACATTTTCTGTTCTCCGTATGATTATGATTTATACTGTAAATTTTCAAAATGTTTCATTTGAAATTAAATTCTTATCTTCGGCATTTAATCATTTAACTACATGGGTTATAATTTTAGCCATTTTGAGCTTAGGAAAATGCTATTTGGATTTTTCTAATAGAACTTTAGATTACTTTTCTAAAGCCTCTTTTCCTATTTACATTTTTCATCAAACTTGGTTAGTAGCAATTGGTTATTATGCCATAAGGGTTGTTAATAATGGATTAATACAGTTTAGTGTTATTATGATTTTAACCTTTATAGCAAGTGTTCTAACCTATGAGATTATACGACCAGTACCAATTGCAAGATTTATGTTTGGATTGAAAAAATAGCAAAATATTGGCAAGAACAATTATATCTACATCCATTTTATTATTTTGTTTAATTATTTAAAACAGCAGTCCCATATTAATGCATATTTCGAGAGAGTCAATTTGTCCTGTTCAAAATTTCCGCAATTTTCTTCTATATGCACCTGGCAAACAAACGAATAACCATGGAAATACACCAATTTGACAAGAATATAATTCTATTAACCCCACTCAATGAAGGAATTACATGTTGTATATAGAATTAACAAGTAAAGAGATTTTATAGTCAATACGATTACGCAAATTTCTGCAAAATTTTCAAAACTGAGGGTTTATAACTCCTTCCGCAGCTGCCCTCGCTTTTGGAGAATGAGAAAGGTGATTACCATGATAAGGAATAAGATATTAAAGCTGGCCATATTTAACGCAGTCATTGTCATTAGTACCGTATTTCTTTTTTCCCCGGGATTTCTGGGCATTCTGAAGAAAACAACAAGCACCCTGGCGCTGGCATTGGCTTACACAGTAATTATAATGAGCGTCATACTGTTTCTCTATATAAACTACATGCTCATTATAAGAAAAGAAAAGGTGATCCAGGTTCCTGATATTAAAGGTCCTGATGATATTATAAAGGCTTTGGAACAAAACTCTTCAAATAAAACCTTTGCGGCCAATATTGATAATATGCTTGAACAGATAGAAAGACTGGAAAAAAAGAAGGATTCCATAAACAGCATTCTTCTCCAAAAGTTTAATGTCAATGAAATGAGTTATTCCAAGTTTGCCAACACCATTAAGGCTGTTGAAGATTTGTTTTATGACCACCTGAAAAGCATCATAAATAAATTGAACGCTTTTGATGAAGATGAATATATCGAGACGAAAAAGCAGATGGCAGGTTATAGTAATGATCTTCTTAAAAGTAAGATGGAAATTTACAACGAATACATTTCCTACATTAAAAACCTGGAAGATGATAACGAAGAAATACTTTTAAAACTGGACAGGTTCCTGCTGGAGATATCCAAATTTAACAGTCTGGAACATGGAGACATGGAAAATATGAATGAAATGAAGGAACTGGACGACCTGATTTCCAAGATAAACTTTTATAAATAAATCAAGGGGTGGGAAATTATGAATAAGAACACTAAACCGATAATTATCCTTGGGACTATTTCTGTACTGGTATTTGTCCTTATTTTCGCTGGAATCACCATAACTAAAAACTGGGGCAAGAGCAAACAAACAATCTCTACGGAAAATGCTGAGGCTTTACTGGATGACATTCTTAAAGATATAACCGTAAACAAGGTGGAAGCGCGAAAGGATTCAGTGAATTTGAACGATACAAGCCTGGCAGATTCCCTTCCCAGCATTGATAAATCTCCGGTGCAGGTGGAGAATAAAACTTCCGATTTTATTGAAATATTTTCATCACCTGAAAAAGCCGGAAGCGAAACAGACGGATGGCTGGTGGATGTGGCAAATGATTTCAACAAATCCAATATTATCGTAAACGGCAAGGCGGTATCAGTAAAGATAAGAAGCATATCCTCAGGCATGGGAATGGATTACATAGTATCCAAAAAGTATCTTCCGGATGCATTCACCCCTTCAAATGAACTATGGGGGGAAATGATGATATCAAAGGGCGCCAAAGTGACATTGGCTGATAAAAGCCTGGTTGGGAATGTACCTGGTATTGTGCTGTCAAAAAAGAAAAATGATGAACTGGTGAAAAAATATGGCTCCGTCAGCTTAAAAGTTGTCATTGAAGCAGTTGTAAACAATGAGCTTTCAATGGGATACACAAATCCCCTTCAAAGCTCCACAGGTTTGAACTTCCTGGTATCAGCATTAAGCGCCTTTGATTCCAAAAACCCTTTAAGTGATACCGCAAAAGGGGAATTTGAAAAATTTCAAGCCAACATCCCATTTGTATCCTATACCACTCTTCAGATGAGGGATGCCGCAGCATCAGGGGTTCTGGACGGAATGATTCTGGAATACCAGACCTATGCAAATTCCCCTGATATAAAAAGTTCCTATGTGTTCACTCCTTTCGGATACAGACATGATAACCCCATATATCAGGTAGGAGATTTATCCCAGGAGAAAAAGGCCATATTAAATAAATTTATTGAGTTCTGCAAACAGGAAAAGGCCCAATCCCTTGCCTCCAAATATGGATTCAATCAGCTTAATGATTACAAGTCTGAAATGGGACAAGTTACAGGTGATACAATAACACAAGCCCAGGCCATATGGAAGGAAAAGAAAAACGGGAACAAGGATATCATCGCTGTCTTTGTGGCTGACAGATCCGGAAGTATGGATGGAGCTCCTTTAAACAAACTGAAGGAATCCTTATTAAAAGGCTCCCAATATATAAGTAAGGACAGTTCAATAGGCCTGGTAACCTATTCCGATGATGTGGATATCAATCTGCCTATAGCCAAATTCGATATAAACCAAAGGTCCCTGTTTACCGGCGCAGTGAAGGACATTACTGCCGGAGGCGGCACATCAACCTTTGATGCGGTAATGGTGGCAACAAAGATGCTATTGGAACAGAAAGCTTCAAACCCTGATGCCAAACTGATGCTCTTCGTTCTGTCAGATGGTGTCACTAACAGAGGCCACTCCCTGAAGGATATTGAAGGCATACTGCAGACCTTTAAAATTCCGGTATACACCATTGGTTACAATGCAAATATAGATGCATTGCAAAGTCTGTCAGGTATAAACGAAGCAGCCAGTATAAATGCCGATTCCGAAGATGTCATATATAAACTTCAAAACCTGTTTAATGCTGAAATGTAATAAGAATCAGGAGGTCGATGTCAATGAATTTTTCAATGGAAGTACCGGATACAGAAGAAATAAAAAAAACAATAGTGGAAGAGGTGAAGCCTCTTCCTGAAGAAATAGTCAAGCTGAAGCAAGCAACCGAAACCAATGCATCTGAATTAATGAAAATAAATATGGATTCCCTAGAGGACAGAAGAACCGTTCTTAAATCCATTGAGGATTTTGGCCTGCAAACCATCCAGAAATCCGCCCAAAAGAACTCCCTGCTTCAGGTATCTGTGGGGAACTTATCCAACATGAGCGGAGAAGGAAGCACCATATCAAAAGGACTTATGGATCTGCATAAACAGATAAAAGATCTGGATCCAAGCCTGGTGGATTTCACCAAGACAGGAATCCTTGGCAAGATATTTAACCCTATCAGAGCATATTTTGAGAAATACGAAAAAGCAGACAACGTAATAAATGATATAATTGTTTCATTAGATAAAGGAAAATCGGTTCTGAAAAATGACAATACAACATTGGAAATAGAAGAGCTTGCCATGAGAGATCTGACCAAAAAATTAGCCAGGGAAATTGAAATGGGAACCTTGATGGATGAATCTATAAATTCACAGATAGAAGCTGCCAAATCCCGAAATGAAGACCCTGACAAAATAAGATTTATTTCAGAAGAAATCCTCTTCCCCCTGCGTCAGAGGCTGCTGGATATGAACCAGCTTCTTGTGGTGAATCATCAGGGTATCATGGCCATGGAAGTGGTAAGAAGAAATAACAATGAATTAATACGAGGTGTGGATCGTGCTAAAAATGTAACTGTATCCGCATTAAAGATAGCTGTAACTGTAGCAAGCGCATTATATAATCAGAAAATCGTATTAAAGAAAATAGAAATGCTTAATGCCACCACAAATGAATTGATATCCGGAACCTCAAAAATGCTGAAGGAGCAGGGTGCTGAAATCCACAAGCAGGCTATGGAATCCAACATATCTGTAGATACATTAAAAACCGCTTTCCAGGACTGCATATCAGCCATTGATGCCATAAGCACCTATAAGCAGGAAGCTCTGCCAAGAATGAAGGAAACCATATCCCAGTTCAGGGAATTGGCTGAAAAGGGAGAAAAACAGATTCAGAGACTGGAGTTCAGAAGCAACGGATGAGCTGCCCACCGCAAGGGGATAGGATTCTTTAAACAGAACTGATATTTAACCAACAGGTTTCTGTGACTTGAATTACTCTTGTACATCATAGCAATAACCAAGTCGGGAATTCATTTCCCGGCTTTTCTTAATTGATAATTTATTGTTAAGGTTGTCGTACAAATTTCTCCCAACAACACTTGTATCACCCACTGCCATACAGCAGTATGCACTTCATACAAACATTACTCTAAAAAACTAATACCACAGGATGGCTTGCAATGTCTGGAACCGAAACGTACAGGCCTTAGTTGTTAATAATCTATTTCTTTTTAATAGAGATCTTTTCAAAATGAATTAAAATTGTTGCCCCCGATGCAAAAAGTATTTCATGTGATAATGTTTTATCATCTACTTGAAAAAATTCATCATATCCATAATCATCAAATCCTTCATATACTCTCTTTTTTCTTTTAAGCACATCTGGTTGTTGTTGATAATTGATTGATATCTTTTTTATTTTTTTATATACAATATTCCACACATTGTCCCCATTAGTAATAACTATACTGAATTCTACTGGGTATACATACCCTTTTTCCCCATGTATAACTTCAAAATTTCTTAACTTATAATCATGAAAACCATGTTCCTGCCAGTATATTTTCAAGAATCCTTTAGATAAAAACTTACTTACATTTTGAAATATTTCGTAATATTCAGCATCGTTTTTTTCCCACTGTAAATTTGCTTTTTCTCTTTCTTCTTTTGATTCACTGTTTATACTATTCCATAATTCAGTAGTAAAATATCTCATTTTATCCTCCTTCCGCCTCATTTTACAAACATTCCTTGTATAATCTGCCGATTTCAGGGTTATAGTACTGACTTTATAGATAGTACTCTTCTTAAATTCTATTATCCAACATATTCATTTGATTTTACACCAAGGTCAAAAAAATCCACCACAACAAGTGTGATGGAATTGGCGTAATCATTATTCATTATACTATTTTCATTTTCGTACAGTCTGCCATCACGGTTTCACTAACTGATTTGATGTAATATACTTTTAATGAATCTTTCAAAATCATCTATATTTTTTTGAGTAATTTCGTAAATCATTTCGTCATTAACATTGAAATACATGTGAACTATCCTGTTCCTAAATTTTGCCATTGAAAAATATATATGCACATCAGTTTTTGCAATAATTCCGTTATCTGCAAGAATTTTGAAATGATCCTTATTATCAACAGGAGTCCCCCATCTATTTCTTGCAATTATGTGGCTTGATATATCAAGCATTGCTTCAATACTAACCTGCAGCAAATATTTTGCACTGTCTACATTTCTAAAATCTTCAATAAAGTTATCTTTACTTAGCTCTCTAAGTTTTTTTAGTTTAGTAATATTTGATTCAATAAATAATATTTTTTGTTCAATTTTATCTTTATCAAAAATCAAATTATCACCCCTTTAATATTTTATATCCTTCGAAATAATCCTTTTTAAAAGAATCTATATAATATTTTTCATCTCTATACCTGTTAAAGACATACTCCATATAATCAGAAACTTTATCATAGTCACCCTCATATATTAGTTTTCCTTCTCTAAGCGTTTTAAACTGCAAGGTAATTGGTGCCATTTTTAAGTCTATTGTGTCTACTTTCTCATAAGCAATAATTTCGCTTATCTTACATGAAATATCCATTTCATCCATTAATGAGATTGGAGTTTTAAATAATATGGCTATATCTATATCGCTGTCTTCTCTTTGAAATTCAGTTCCATAGGAACCAATTATCCATACAGAAATTATATTAGGATTATTTTTGAAAAAGGCTGTCAATTCAGATATTTTATTTCCAATGTTTAACATAAAACCACCATGCCTTAACATAATTATTATATAATTATAACCTAAAAAAAGAATTCAAACCACCTTTAATGATGAAAGTCCGAAGACTGTGATAAAAGTTGTTCTCCTACTTGCTAATTTCCAAACAAAATTATGCATAACCGCTTGTATATTCTAAATTAATTGGATTATTGGAACTGTAAAAAAAATATTATGAAACAACAATGTGCCTATTTGTCCTCCTGCTGCATCAACATTAACAAACCTGCCCCACTCTGGACTATACTACGATGTAACTTGTCGCATAAATAAATATATATTTTATTGACAAGCAGGTTTTCTTGTTATTCATGCTCAATTATCACAACTAAAATTACTTCCATTCAATTATTGTCTACCAACCCTATTCGGTATTATGTCTCATTGAACATTTCGTATATAAACATTATAATTTATTTAATTTCATATAAAAAGCGACTTGCAGTATTTTTTTCAACACCTCAAGCCGCTTTCATAATTATCGATTTTATATCATTATAATTTTGGTAGATACCCTCTTCTTATCAAAAAATCTAGAAAATAAGAAAAGTTATTTCGGATATAACTGCTAGTCTTACAGTAAGTGATGGAACACCTACCGTATTGTAAAAAAGCAGCTTCACATCAAAAACCTGTGAAGCTGCTTTTTTAATAAAATCCTTCTTTTGCAATTTTCTTAATGTAGTTGTATTGTTTTCTTATAAGTTTTTTAAATTCTGAGTCCGATAGGTCATCATACAAAGCAATACCTTCTTCATAAAGGCATTCATGTATCAATTCACAATAGTCATCGTCTTCTCGATGCATTTTGTTGTATCTCTTTTCCAGCTCATATGGAAAATCAAGGGTATAAGCTATATCATCAATTTTCCCACTAAGAAATTCCTTAGTCATATTCATCATGTAGTCGATATTAGGCTGACTCACTGCAAGTTTCCTCCTCCTGGTTAATTTTTGTTTCTTCTGTATTTATTCTGAAATTACGTTGCACTTTCTCTGCCCAAGGCAAATATTCCTCAAGTAAAGAATAGTCTGATAAAAAATTAATATTAGGCAGCTCGCGAAAGATATACTCAAGATATTTATAAGCATCTAGATTATTGGCTGCCGCCGTGTTTATTATGCTAAATATAACTGCAGATGATTCCGCTCCCGCAGGCGAATCGGAAAATAATGAGTTTTTTCGTGTTATTGCCACCGGCTTCACAGCAATCTCGGACAAATTATTAGATAATGGTATTCTTCCATCAAGCAGGAAATTAGTGAAATATTTCTTGTGATTTAGGGTATATTTCAAAGCTTTTTTTAAAGCATCTTGATTAGTGAATGTGTTTTCTGCCCATGCGAAAAAGGCATCCAGTACAGGGACGCTGTATATAAGCCTGTTCTTTTTTCTTTCCTTAGGGCACAACTCTTTCCATTTTCTTTCTAGTTTAAAGAGTTTATCACAATAAGCCCGACCAATGGCTCCGCCAGATCCGGGAATCTCTTTTTTACTAGAATCCAATGGGATGGCATCCAAATAATATCTCCTTAGATGACTAAAACATAGGCATCTGATAATTCCTTCAACCTTTTCGTATCCAGAATATGCATCACTTACATGATACGATTCAAATCCTTCAAGGAATTTCTTTGCGTGATCACCTGAACGACTCCTTGTATATTGGTATAAAATTATTGGCGGACCTTCACAGTCTCCGCTTCTATGTATCCAAATAAATGATTTGCTGGATGCTTTCTTTCCTTTC
>JBEHWK010000111.1:0-10753 GCA_040217795.1 Clostridiaceae bacterium | reverse complement strand
ATACTTTGCTTGCCTGCCAAATATACAATCAGTAGGAGTTATGGGAGATGAGAGAACTTATTGCCATACAGTAGCACTAAGAGCAGTAACATCTTCAGATGGAATGACTTCAAACTGGGCACGTATACCATATGAAGTTTTGGATAAAGTTTCAAGAAGAATAGTAAATGAAGTTAAAGGAGTAAACAGAATAGTTTATGACGTTACTTCAAAACCACCAGCAACTATTGAGTGGGAATAAAAGCATAGAATAAGTATTTAAACGTGGTCTCAATTTGTTTTAACCGACAATTGACCACGTTTTTACTTTATAGGGTTTCTTTATTGAAACTTAATTTATACTTGTTACAAAATTGGGAAGAGGAAGCTATTTGTAAAATATTTGTGAACTTACTATAAAGAGATATAAAGTTCGTTTGGAAAAAAACTGGAATTGCCTGATTTCAGCTGAAATCGTCATAAAAATTCAGGATATTTCTGATTTGGAAAAAATGTAAACGAAATTATGGAAAAAAGAAATATGTGTGTTATAATTTAAGTGTGATTTAAATTATATATTTTGGAGGTAATTAAATGAAAAAAGGTTTAAGTTTTGACTTATCAAAAGCAGCATCATTTATTGGTGAAAAGGAATTAGGATATCTCAATAGTGCACTTAAGGCTGCACACAAGGATTTACATGAAAAAACAGGACAGGGAAATGACTTCTTAGGCTGGATAGATCTTCCGTTGAATTATGATAAGGAAGAATTCGACAGAATTAAAAAAGCAGCTGAAAAAATAAAATCAGATTCAGATGCTTTGATAGTAATAGGTATTGGAGGTTCTTACTTAGGTTCAAGAGCTACAATAGAAGGATTAAACCATTCTTTCTTTAACCTTTTAAAGAAAGATGACAGAAAAGCTCCAGCTGTTTTTTTCATTGGAAACAGCATAAGCTCAACTTATATGGCAGAACTTCTTGAAGTTATAGAGGGAATGGATATCAGTGTCAATGTTATATCAAAATCAGGAACCACTACTGAACCAGCATTAGCTTTCAGAATTTTTAAAGATTATATGGAAAAGAAATATGGAAAAGAAGGTGCAAAAGGAAGAATATTTGCAACAACTGATGCTAAGAGAGGTGCGCTTAAGTCTTTAGCTGATGCAGAAGGATATGAAACTTTTGTAATTCCTGATGATGTTGGAGGAAGATTCACAGTTTTAACTCCTGTAGGTTTGCTTCCAATAGCAGCAAGCGGCATTTCAATTGATGAATTGATGGAAGGTGCTAATGATGCTAGAATAGCATACAGCAATGAAAATCTTCTTGAAAATGATTGTTATAAATATGCTGTTGCAAGAAATGTTTTATATAATAAAGGAAAAACAACTGAAATATTGGCAAACTATGAACCTGCATTGCAATATTTTGGTGAATGGTGGAAACAATTGTATGGAGAATCTGAAGGAAAAGACGGAAAAGGAATTTTCCCGGCTTCAGTTAATTTCTCTACCGACTTACATTCACTGGGACAATATGTACAGGAAGGACTAAGAAACATATTTGAAACTGTTATAAATGTTGAAAAGCCAAGGAAAGATGTAGTATTAGAAGCAACACCTGACAATATAGATGGATTGAACTTCCTTGCTGGAAACACAATGGATTATGTAAATAAGAAGGCATTCCAGGGAACTGTATTGGCGCATAACGATGGAGGAGTACCAAACTTAATTGTTAATGTTCCGGAATTAAATGCTTATTACTTTGGACAATTAATGTACTTCTTTGAAAAAGCTTGCGGAATAAGCGGTTACTTACTAGGAGTGAATCCTTTCGATCAACCTGGAGTTGAAGCATACAAGAAGAACATGTTCGCACTTTTAGGAAAACCAGGATTCGAAGATCTTAAGGCTGAATTGGAAAAAAGATTAGTATAATATGAGAATACTGGTGGATGGTGATGGCTGTCCAGGCAGAAAGATAATAGAAAAGGCAGCAAGAGAATATAATATTCCTTTGTTATTATATTGTGATATAAATCACAGTATAAATTTAAGTTATGGTGATGTTATAGTTTTGGATATGGGATACCAAAGCGTAGATATGTATATTGCCAACAGCTGCCGAAACGGTGATCTGGTAGTAACTCAGGATTATGGCTTAGCTTCAATGGTTCTGGGGAAAGGCGGGATACCGATAAATCCAAATGGTATGGTTTATACAAATGAGAACATCGACAGGCTTTTATTTGAAAGACACTTGTCCGCAAAGACAAGAAGAGCAGGTGGAAAAACTTCAAATCATAAAAAAAGGACTTTTCAGGATGATGAAAAGTTGTATAAAAGTATAATAAAAATACTTAATTTTACTACTTAACTCGACAGCAAGACGATTGCTGTCGTTTTTTTTATTTATTTGAAGCAATGGGAAGAAAAATACAAATTTGTTTATATGGCAATGAATAGTAAAATCATTTAAAATATATATAAGGGAAAAAGTTGGTATAAATAGGAAGGGTATTGAAATATGGATAAAATCTTGTTAAAGTTTAATAAAGAAAATCCTGTTAGAAAGAAAGAACCGGTAGAAATAAGAGTTGAAAACAATACTCAGAATTCCTTGGATTATAAATTTATGATTGGGTACCAGGGGGTTTGGACGGTGCTTAAAGATTTTTCTGAAGAGGAACGGTGCAATTGGATTCCCGAGGAAGAAGGAAATTATATATTTATGGTTCAAGGAAAAGAAAAGGGTTCAGTGAAGCCCTTTGATTATATGTGCAAGGGAGAACTCAATGTAGGAGAAAGTGTTGATAAGTTGATAAAAAACACGTATGTAAGCACATGTGAACTTACGGTAGGAGAAAAACTTATTATTGAATCTGAAGCTTCAAAGGCTCCTGTTCTGTTCAGATATTGGAGAAACGGAAGTATGGGCTGGGAACTCATAAGAGATTACGGAACCAATAATAAACTTGTTTTTACAGCCACTGAATCAGGGAGTCAGGAAATATTGGTAGAATGCAAAGAACCTTTTTCAGAAAACAGCTTTGATGATTTCTATTCAGTAAAATATAAAGTTATAGACAGAGGAAATGTAGAAATCGTTAATTTTAAGTGTCTGACAGAAGATTTGTTATGTGGTGAAGATCTTGTATTTCAGGTTGAAGCGGAAAGTCCGGAAAATTCAATGGTGCTCTTTAAATTTGTTAAGGTTGATAATGAGGGGAAAGCTGTATGCTTACAGGATTATTCATCAAAAACACTAGTGTCTTTTTCAGAGTTAAAAGCTGGTGAATACAAGATTCTTTGCATGGCAAAGGATATGTATTCCAATAAGGAATTTGATGACAGGGCGTTAATGGTATACAATGTAAAACCTTATAATCCAATTGTAATAAAAGGGTTTACCACCGATTTAGCCTCTCCTCAGGTAACAGGAACTTCAGTATTGCTAAGGGCTTTTGCTGAAGGGGGAAAAGAGTTGCTTTACAGATTCAAGGTGGACGGCAATTATGGAGAGGATACAGGATTTATCCGAAATTCCACTTATATATGGGATACAAAGTTCGAAGGTGATTATATAATTACTTTGTATGTAAAAGATGCCAGTTATGGTGGTGAATATGAAAGTAAAAAAGAAATGGAATTCTGCATAGACAAAAAAAGTACAAGCACAGTAAAAATTAAGGATATTATTTTGAATAAGGAAGGAAATTATCTGGTTAATGATACTATTAATATAAAAGTCATTGCAGAAGGAGGAACTGTCCTTAAATATTCATTTGTAATATATAAAGACAAAATAGAAATTGAAAAAGTCAACTATGGGGATAATAATTGGGTAAACTTTACCCCGGGAACTGCTGGAGAATATGAATTTGAGATAAAAGTTAAGGATAAATATTCACAGAAGGAATATGACGGACACAGCATAATATTTTTTGATGTCATGGATTATCTCCCGGGAAGGATTGACCAAATACTTCTTCCATCCAAAGAATATCATTTGGTGGGCGAGGAAATAGAATTGGAAACAATTATTCAGAATACTGAAGAAACCTTAGTTAATTATGTGATAAAAATCAACGGACAGCTGGCAGAAGAAACCGGATTTATAAAAAATAAAAAACTTAAGTTTAACCCTAAAATACCAGGTAAATATACCTTTGAAATATATGCTAAGAATATTAAATGTACCAAAGCTTTTGATTCTAAAAAAGACTTTAATATTTATGTCAATGAAGCTCCACCGGTAATAGGAACAAAAATAATTGCGGACAGAAAAGATTTTATTGCTAAGGAAGAGATAATCTTCAATGTGGAGTGCCAGGGAGGAAAAGAAGTTTGTTATGAATTTTATATTATGTCGAAAGGAAACTGGATAAGAAAACAAGCTTATGGAAGAAAATCATATTTAGGATTTATGCCATTTTCTTCAGGAAATTATAAGATATTAGTGCTGACAAAGAGTTATTATAAAAGAATTGCATACGAAGATTATGCTATAATGGAATTCACAGTCACAGAATAGCGATAAAACAAAAGATTAATAATAGGAGTGGTAGACTTGGAAAGAATAGATAAGATACTTTCAAATCTGGGATATGGAAGCAGAAAAGAAATAAAGGGGATTGTCAAGAAAGGATTGGTCCAGATTGATGGAAAGATAATAAAGGACAATTCCCTTCAGGTAGATACTGATAATTCAACAATAACTGTCAATGGGGAAGAAGTGATTTATAAGAAGTATATATATCTGATGATGAATAAACCGGATGGTGTGGTATCAGCAACTTTTGACAAGTATGATGAGACAGTGGTTGATTTGTTATATCCTGAAGATGCCATTTTTGAACCTTTTCCTGTAGGAAGGCTGGATAAAGATACTGTAGGGCTTTTGTTGCTGACTAATGATGGGGAGTTGAATCACCGTCTAATATCCCCCAAATATCATGTAGATAAGATATATTATGCAATGATTGACAAAGAAGTAACGGAAAAGGATATTGATGCTTTTAAAAAAGGCGTTATTCTTGACGATGGGTATAAGTGCCTGAGTGCAAAATTGCAAGTTGTCACTGCAAGTTCTGAAGGATCAGAAGTTTATGTGACCCTGCAGGAAGGAAAATTTCATCAGGTAAAAAGAATGTTCGAGAGTGTAGGAAAGAAGGTTCTTTACCTGAAAAGGACAGAATTTGGAGGATTAAAGCTGGATGAGACACTAAATGAAGGGGAGTATAGGGAACTTTCTGAAGAGGAAATTGAAACATTGAGAAGATAGATACGAACGTTTACATATAATGACGTGAAATCATTCATATTTTCCAGAAGATACAACTTTTTTTTCAAAAACACCTTGCAATTGAATAATGCTTCCCATATAATATATCTGCAAGGATAAATAAAAGGAATAAATAGCCCCCTTTTTATTTATTGCTTATTATTAAAGCGCAACCTAGCCCCAAGGGTTGCGTTTTTTAGCGTAAAAATTACTTTACTGCACTAAATTATTAAATTATAATACTGTTATAGGATTATTTTAAGTTTAAGAATTTTTGCTGAGTTATATAAAGATGAAGGAGTATATTTATGAGTAGTTTTAACTCTAATTTACAAAATGAAGAAATGGATTTTTTGATCAAGGCAATATTAAGCCTCAAAAATGAAGAGGAATGCTATAGATTTTTTGAAGATATATGTACAATTAATGAAATAAAAGCTATTGAACAAAGGCTTCAGGTTGCAAAGATGCTTAAGGAAGGTAAAACGTACATTGAAGTAGCCAAGGCTACTGGTGCAAGTACAGCAACCATAAGCAGAGTAAATAAGTGTATCCATTATGGAAGCAATGGCTATAATATTGTTCTTGAAAGGTTGAAGGTCAAAGAGTAAATAACATTGTAAAATGTTGATAAAAAACTTAAGTTGTAAATACAGGTATGATATAATTAAACAAGGTCTATAATAAAAAGAGGAATATATATTCCTCTTTTTGGTATTTATAAGGAGTGGTAAAATGGATCTGATAAATTTATTAAATAAAGAACAGTATGAGGCAGCTACAACCATTGAAGGGCAGGTTCTGATATTGGCAGGGGCAGGCTCAGGGAAGACCAGGGTTTTGACACACAGAATAGCCTATATGATAGGGGATAAGAATATTCCTTCATATAATATTCTGGCCATTACATTTACCAATAAAGCTGCGGGAGAAATGAGGGAAAGAGTTAAGGCATTAATAGGTGATGAAGCGGATAACATGTGGATATCGACCTTTCACTCTTCATGCGTAAGAATCTTAAGAAGAGAAATAGATAAGTTAGGCTACAATAAAGACTTTACAATTTATGACTCCTATGACCAAAAGGCATTAGTAAAGCAGTGTATGAAAGAACTTGATATAAATGACAGGGATATAGAGGAAAATGAAGTTTTATCTAAGATAGGAAAAGCAAAAGATAATCTGCAGACTCCTGCAATGTTTACAAGAGAGAACGAGCATAATTTCAGGGAAGGCAAGATTGCTAAAGTATACGAATTATATCAAAAGAAATTAAAGGAAAACAATGCTTTGGATTTTGATGACCTGATTTTTAAAACAGTTGAGTTGTTCAAAAAAGAAAAAGAGGTATTGGAATTTTATCAAAGAAAGTTCAGATACATCATGGTTGATGAGTATCAGGATACAAATAAATCACAATATGAATTCATTAAACTTTTAGCTTCAAAATACAGGAATATTTGTGTTGTAGGGGATGATGATCAATGCCTGACAGAAGGTACTATGCTGTTTAATGAAAATGAAAATATTAGAGTTGAAGAACTGAAAAAAGATACTCAAATATCTGGTGCTGCAGGCAGAGGTGAAGTAGTAAAGTACAGCATAGGTGAAGTAAGAAAAAGAGATTATAAAGGACCCGTAATAAGTGTAAAAACTCAAAGCGGCAAATTGTTAGAAGCTACTCCAAATCATATTGCCTTTGGAAAGATTAATAATGAGCAGGGACTTTTTTATGTATATCTTATGTATAAGAGCAATTATGGCTACAGGATAGGCCAGACTTCAAGCTTAAGATCAAGAGAAGGAAAGGTTACAAATGGTTTGTTTGTAAGATTAAATGGAGAAAAGGCAGATAAAATATGGATACTTAAGGTGTGTAAAGATAAAAAGGAAGCTTCATATTATGAACAGTACTTTTCCAGTAAATATGGAATACCAACAGTAGTTTTCAGTGCAAGTGGAAGAAAAATAACCATGGAGCAGCAGGACATAGACAGATTATTTAAAGAAATAAACACTTATGAAGCAGCAGATAGATTGATGGAGGATTTTTATATCTCTAATGAGTATCCCCATCACACTGCAGGAGCAGTAATCAGAGGTGAAACTTCAAGAAAAGCAATAAATATAAGCTTTTTTGGAGGAAAAAAGAGTGAAGGAAAAGGATATTATTCACATAGAATTGGACTTAACACCACTGGAGATCAGGAGCGTAACAGGTGCAATGAAGCTGGATTCAATACAAGAGCCGGGAATAGAAATACCTGGAGAATAGAAACTGAAAGGGCTGTATATGATGATGCAGAATATTTTGCAAAAAAGCTTTCTCAAGTGGAAGATGCTTACTACATTTTAAGAAAAGCAAAGCTTACTGAAGATGACAGCTATACTTTTATGCCTGTTGGAAGTTTAAAGGAAGGAATGAGTGTTCCTGTATATTCTGAGGGGAAAATCATAGATGATAAGGTTGTAGAAATTAATGTTAATGAGTATGAAGGAAAGGTTTATGATGTAGAGGTGCCTCACCTTAGGCAGTACGTTGCAAATGGTATTGTAGTCCATAATTGCATCTATCAATGGCGTGGCGCTGATATCAGAAATATACTTGATTTCGAGAAGGATTATCCGGATTGTAAGATCGTAAAGCTGGAACAAAACTATAGAAGTATGGGAAATATTCTTGATGCAGCAAATTATGTAATAAAGAATAACAGTGAAAGAAAAAGCAAGATTTTGAGAACTGAAGCTCAACAGGGTGAGAAAATAAAAATATACAGAGCTTTTTCTGATAATGACGAAAGTAATTTTGTTGCTTCAATAATTGAAAAAGGCAGTAAAGAAGGTAATGACTATAAGGATTTTGCAGTACTGTACAGAACAAATGCACAATCACGTATATTTGAAGATACATTTATCAAAAGGGGAATACCTTACAGACTTATAGGCGGATTGAAGTTCTACGATAGAAAAGAAATCAAAGATATGCTTGCATATCTTAAGGTTATAAATAATCCTTCTGACAGTATAAATCTAAGAAGAATAGTAAATGTTCCAAAGAGAAGCATAGGGGACGCCACTTTAGAAAAGGTTATGGATTTTGCTGAAGAAAATGATATTTCTCTTTTTGATGCATTAGCTGAAGCTGAAAATATTCCAGCTTTAACTACAAGAAATGTATCTGCCATAAGCAAGTTTACTTCATTGATGGAGGAACTTATAGAATACAGTGAAACTATGGAAGTATCTCACATTATAGAGGATATTCTGAAAAATACAGGGTATATTGAGGAACTTAAAAATTCGAAGAATCCAGAAGACTTAAGCAGAGTGGAAAACCTGGAAGAATTGGTATCTGCTGCTGTGGATTTTGAAAAAAGCAATGAGGATAAATCTTTGGGAGCATTCCTTGAAAGGGTGGCACTAGTTCAGGATGTAGATAATTTCGATGAAAATGCTGATTCGGTAGTGCTTATGACTGTACATTCAGCTAAAGGACTTGAGTTCCCTACTGTATTTATGGTAGGAATGGAGAATGGAATATTCCCAGGACAATCCTCGTTTAATTCGGAAAAGGAAATGGAAGAATCAAGAAGGCTTTGTTATGTAGGTATTACCAGGGCTAAGAAAGTTCTATACATGACTTCAGCAGAGGTTAGAAGAGTGTTCGGAAGAACTGTGGCCTATCCACAGTCGGATTTTATTTCTGAAATACCGCAGGAACTTAAAGAAAATGTAAACCCCGGGAAACCTCAGGGAAGCTTTGTAAAAGGGAACTCAGCTTATGTCAATTATAATTCCGGATATAATAATCCTCATTCCCTTAGAAATTCAGGAAACAAATATGAAAATCCATTAGAAGCAGCTAAGAGATTAAAAGAGACACTGGAAGCACCAGGAGGGAAAAAACTTACTAAAAGTGAAGCGACGCTGGGCCGTAAAGTGAAACATCCTAAGTTTGGGATAGGTTCTATTGTCAGTGTTTCTCAAAGCGGAGATGATTTGAAATTGACAATAGCTTTTGACTCACAGGGAGTAAAAAGTCTTCTTTTAAGTATAGCACCATTAGAGTTATTATAAAGAAGAAAAGATCATCTTCAAAGTACAGGAGGAATAGATTTGGATAAAACAGCGAGAATGGAAGAGTTAGCTAATGAGCTGAACAAATATGCCTATGAGTATTATACATTAAGTAATCCCACTATTTCTGATAAGGAATATGATCAGAAGTATGATGAGTTGGTATCCCTGGAAGAAGAAACCGGAATTGTGCTGAGCTATTCACCTTCCCAAAGAGTAGGAGATATTGTTTTACCTGAGTTTAAAAAGTATACCCATAAAGGGACTTTATGGAGCTTAGATAAAGCTCAGAGTTTGGAAGCACTTAAAGAGTGGCATAACCGGAATGTAAAATTTATAAGTGATTATAATAAGGCAAATGAGGAAAAGCTTCCTGCGGTAAAATATGTTTTAACTAAGAAATTTGATGGACTTACCTTAAATTTAACATATAACAAAGATGGAATACTTGAGGCTGCAGCTACAAGAGGAACAGGCTTTATAGGAGAAGAGGTTACAGCACAGGCCAAGACAATAAAAAGGATACCATTAAAGATAGCTTCCCATGATGTATTTGAAATACACGGGGAAGCAATAATGACCAAGGAAGCCTTTGAGGAATATAACAAAACTGCTCAGGTTCCATTGAAAAATTTAAGAAATGGAGCTGCAGGAGCATTAAGAAATCTTAATGTAAAGGAAACTGCCAAAAGGAATCTTTCTGCATTTTTTTATGATATAGGCTATAATGAAGGACAACCTTTTGAATCCTATGAGAAGATGCTTGAATATATTAAAAAACTGGGTTTTCCTGTAGACAGCTATATTAAAATCTGCGCAAATATGGATGAAATAGAAAAAGAGATAAGATATCTTGAGGAAGTCAGGTTTCAATTAAATTATGACATAGATGGAGCGGTTATTGCAGTTGATGATATAAGGACCAGGGAACTTTTGGGATATACAATCAAGTTTCCTAAGTGGGCCATTGCATATAAATTTGAAGCGCAGGAAGCTACCACAACTTTATTGGATGTAGAATGGAATGTGGGAAGAAGCGGAAGGGTTTCCCCAACAGCTCTGCTGGAGCCTGTTGAACTGGCAGGAGTTACAGTGAAAAGAGCAACTCTTAACAATATGGATGACATTGTGAGAAAGGGAGTAAGAATAGGAACTGATGTATTCATAAGAAGAAGCAACGATGTCATACCTGAAATTATGGGTGTGGCTGGGGGATATTCAGAAAACAGCAGAGAAATAACTGTCCCTGAGAGATGTCCTGCGTGCGGAGGACATCTGGTGCTTAGAGGAGCCCACTATTTTTGTGAGAATACCTTGTCATGCAAACCTCAGCTTGTGAAGACCATAGTCCATTTTGCATCCAGGGAAGCTATGAATATTGCAGGATTTTCAGAAAAAACCGCC
>JBEHWK010000110.1:0-10954 GCA_040217795.1 Clostridiaceae bacterium | reverse complement strand
CAGTTCCTTCATCTGCTCATCCTGTAATGTTGCAAGATACGTTAATGTTTTATGGTCTGCATCGGCTTTAGCCTCATTTTGAGATTGGATAACATTCTGGCCAACCATAATTATTGGTAAAAGTACCAGCTGAAGCACAGTTTGAGCGATATAAGTTACCCAAATCATTACACTGTTTGCTTTAATAACTGGTGGCAGCATAAAAAGGTCAAGAACTATGAAAGCATAAGCACACCACATTGTGCCAACACTATTGGTAATCTTTACTGCAAGCCAATTATTAAACCTGAATATACCCTTCAGTTCAGTATTTAAAAATTCCTTAGGATGTGTAACATAGGGATGTTTTTTTCTGTACTCATAGCTTCAATCCTCCAATTCATTAACCTTTAATTACAGCGAAGTACTTACAATTTCCCTTCATATAAAAATGCCTTAATTTGTTTATTTTTTACTAGCCTTATGAAAAAGTATGCAATAATAATGAATCCAATTATTTCAGGCAACCAATAACCTGGATCTGAAATAAGTCTGATTAAATCGCTATTTAACCAGTTCCCCTCTTCTCTTTGAGGAAACCTGAAACCAAAATATGGCCAAAATAATATTCCCGGGTATAACCACATGCTATCTAATATTAAATGAAAAGAAGTACACGTTCCTATAATTAAAATATTATTTTTTCTATACTTGTAAAGCATGAATATGCCTGTTGCAAGCAATAAAACAGAAAATATCAAAGTATGTGCAAATATACGAGTATTGTGAAAAGTGCTTCTAAATAAAAAAGCACCAACAGGCTTATCTATAATGTCAGGCAGCAGTGAGCCTAATAGAACAACTCTGTAATCAATTTGAACTTTATTATTCAAATCTCTTTTTTTATATGATATTTTTTCATACCCTTTTATAAGCCCTGTAGTTATTCCTAAATGTCCAAAAAAAATCATTTATCTATCCTCATTTCAAATTTCACTTATTTAAAAAATAAACGCGAAAGGATTAAGTATTTAAATCTCACTTTCGCAGTTGATTTTTAGATTTATTATACAATAAAATTGCTATTATTGACTACATATCCTGGAAATTTAATCTTTGGATAATAGTGATCTATCCCCTGGAAAAAGTACGGGTGCATTTATTTCATATTGAATCAGGTACTGATGGAATCAGACTGTTTTCCCGTTAAAAATGGCAATATTTACTTTACACTCAGATTATAAGAAAAGAGCCAAAAAAATAAATCCACCAAAAGATTGATTTGGTGGTTTTAGATTATTTTTTTCGTCCTGATTCTCTAAATGATTGAGATATTATTAACTTAATTCAAGTAATTCTTCAGCTATATCCTGGGAAGTCATAAAAATATCAATATATCCACTTTTTAAAACTGCTTTTGTTGCTTCAATTTTTTCCTTACCAGTGGAAACCGCAATAGTGGTACTATTAACAAGTTCGTTAAGTGATACTCCAATAGAACGTAAATTTAATTCAATATCTAAAATTTTGCCGTCTTTTGAAACGTAAGAAGTGCAGACTGATGCAACAGCATTTTGAGCATTCAGTTTAGTAATATCATCTTCTGAAAATGCACCACAAAGGTAAGAAGTAGAGGATAAATTTATTTCACCGATACCAACAAGTGCAATATTACATGCTTTTCCTTTTTCAAGTACTTGTGAAATAGAAGGTTCTTTTTTTATAAGATTACATGTTTCTTTGTTTTGGAAAACAATAGGTGCATTCATGAGGCTGTAATTTCCTCCTGCTTTGTGTGCAAAATTTTCAGCAATTACATTTGCATGCCACTTATGACCCTTTGAACCCATATTTCCCACTAAAGGAATAAATTCTAAGCCTTCTCTCGTGAGCTTATGTGCAAAATTTGAAATAGATGCAATGGTGCGTCCACTCATTACACCAATAGCAGAATTATCGGTAAAATATTTATCAAGTTGTTCCGCACAGCATTCACCTAATTTCTCAATTGCTTCATCTGTATTTTGATACGGAAAATTAAATACGAAGGCTTCTTTTAATGAATATTTTTCTATAAGCTTCTCCTCTAATTGGAATTCCTGCGAGTAAGGATTATTTATTGTAAATTCAACGATATTATTTTCTTTAGCAAAATTAAGCATTCTGCACACCTGAGGTTTAGATATACCAAGTAATAAAGAAATATCTTTCTGGCTCATATTATCTTCATAGAATAATTTACAGGCTTTTATAACAAGACGTTTATTATCATATATTGCCATACTTATCCTCCTTTATGTTTTTACAACTGAAATATATTTCACTAATTGAAATATATTCAAACACTATATTACTATAAAGTAAATAGATTTGTAAAAGAAAGGAATGAAAACTTATGCAAAATAAAAAATATGGAGAATTTCGCGGACAGTATGTTTCTGAATCTCTTATGAACACATTAAAAGAGTTGGAGAATGCTTATAATGAAGCTATAAATGATCCTAAATTCTGGCAGGAATATGATTATTATATGAAGGACTTTATAGGAAGAGAAAATCCTTTATATTTTGCTTCGAAGCTCAGTTTAAAATACGGCCCTAAAATATATCTTAAAAGGGAAGATTTAAACCATACTGGTGCTCATAAAATTAACAATGTTATTGGGCAAATTCTTCTAGCAAAACGTATGGGAAAGAAGAAAGTTATTGCAGAAACAGGTGCGGGACAACATGGTGTTGCAACTGCAACAGGTGCTGCACTATTTGATATGGAATGTAAGGTATATATGGGAACAGAGGACATCGAGAGACAAAAGCTTAATGTCCTGAGAATGGAAATGCTTGGGGCAACAGTTATTCCAGTAACATCCGGAAGTAACACATTGAAAGATGCTACAAATGAAGCTATCAGAATTTGGTCAAAGGAAGCAGAGGATACATTTTATGTTTTGGGTTCTGCACTTGGACCACATCCATATCCTGAAATAGTTAAGAAATTTCAAAGTATTATTAGTAAAGAAGCTAAAAAGCAAATTTTAGAAAAGGAAGGAGGACTGCCTTCAGCTGTTGTAGCATGCTGTGGAGGAGGATCTAATTCAATTGGGATGTTTGCTGAATTTATTGATGAGCCAGATGTAAAATTATATGGTGTTGAAGCAGCAGGAAAAGGAATCGGAACAGGATATCATGCAGCAGCAATGTCAGAAAAAAGGGTTGGAGTATTACATGGCATGAGATCATATCTTTTACAGGATGAAGATGGAAATATTAATTTGGCATATACTATTTCAGCAGGTCTTGATTATCCGGGAATAGGACCGGAACACGCTTATCTTGACAGTATAGGGCGTGTTACATATGATAGTGTGACAGATACACAGGCAATGGAAGCACTTTTGGAATTATGCAGGATGGAAGGAATTATACCAGCCATTGAAAGTGCCCATGCACTGGCCTATCTTCCCAAGCTTTGTAAAACACTTACAAGTGAAGATATCATAATACTTTGTTTGTCAGGCCGTGGTGATAAAGATGTTGATACAATTGCAAAATACATTGAAAATAGAGGAGATTCAGATGAATAGAATTGAAAAAAGACTTAATGAATTGGAAAAAGAAAATAAAAAAGCTTTTATTACTTATATGACTGCCGGTCTTCCTGATATGAAAAAAACAGGAGAAATTATAAAAATTCAGGCAGAAGCGGGCATTGATATTGTGGAACTTGGTATTCCATTTTCAGATCCAACAGCTGATGGTCCTTTGATTCAGGATGCTTCCTATAAGTCTATTCAGAAAGGAACAAACCTTAAAAAAGTATTTGAACTCCTTGAGGAAGTTCGAAAAGACTGTGAAGTACCTATTGTATTTATGTTATATTACAATACAATTTTATATTATGGTGTTGAAAACTTTATAAATAAATGTGTAGAATGTGGTGTTGACGGAATGATTATTCCGGATCTTCCATTTGAAGAAACATTTGAAATAAAGGAATTCATAGATACAATTGAAAATGCACCATATTTAATTCCCCTGGTTTCACCTGTCTCAAAAGAAAGAATTTCAATGATTGTTAATGAGGCAAAAGGATTTGTATATTGTGTTTCATCTTTGGGAGTAACAGGACAAGATGCAGACTTCCATAAAGAGATAAAAAGTTATCTTCAAAAGGTTAAATGCACAGCCCAAATACCAGTTATGATGGGATTTGGAATTCGTACAGCAAAAGATGTGGATGAGTATATAGATGTTATTGATGGATGTATTGTTGGTTCACATTTTATGAGTATTATGGAAAAAAGCAACTATGATACTGATACAATAAAAGAATATATAACTACATTTAAGGGAGAATTGAATAAGTAATGATATTTTAAGCCATAATGTTCTGTAAAGAATACGGAACATTATGGCTTGTTTTGTTTGAATAAAAGCATCAACCTCAAACACTTATAAAATACTTGACATTACAGGATAATCTTCTTCTCCTACTCCACCTGTCATCCCTCTTATTCCAGAATGCAGAAAAGATGATCTGATTATTGCCTTAGAACCATACTTAAGACGAATTTCATCAATTGCTTTATCTAAAGCTTTTGTCTTTTCAATATTATTATCCTCCAAAAGGTTGCATTGATAAAATTCATTAGTGCACAAATCAGTTACATGAATTCCCAAGTGCCTTACAGGTTCCCCATTCCACTTTTCATCAAAAAGCCTATAGGCAACCTCTGAAATTTTCATTGTTGAATCTGTTGGAGAATACATCTTTCTTTGATGTGAGTAATTGAAAAAATCTTTGGTTCTTATACTTACTGAAATTACTCTGCAGCAATTTTGAGAATTTCTAAGTCTTGCAGCTACCATTTCGGCAAGAGACAAAAGTATCAGGTGAGCAGTTTCCCTATCTTCGGCATTAAATGGTATAGTGGTTGAATTTCCTATGCCTTTCATCTCTATATGTTTGCCGCATCTTACTTCTGAATTATCAATTCCATTGGCATAGTTCCAAATTACAGTACCATGGCTTTTAAGAGAATATTTTAGCAAGTCTAAGTCATAGTTTGCCAAATCACCTATTGTAAATATATTAAGCTTATTTAGTTTTGGCAAAGTAGATCTTCCTACCATAAACAAGTCTTGAACTGGAAGAGGCCACATTTTTTCTTTTATCTCCAAAGGAAAGAGAGTGTGTATTCTGTCTGGCTTTTTAAAATCTGATGCTACCTTTGCAAGAAGCTTATTTGAGGATATTCCTATATTCACAGTAATGCCTAATTCCTTTTTTATTCTCTCTTTAATTTCCCATGCAAGCTCCATATAATCTGGATAAAGATGTTCCATATCAGTAAAGTCCAGAAAGCTTTCATCCACAGAAAATCTTTGAACTTCAGGTGTATATTCATTTAATATTTCATTCATGGAATTGCTGCACTCCATATATAACCAGTATCTTGGCGGCACTACTGTTAAATTGGTGCATTTTTCTCTTGCTGAAAACAAAGTCTCTCCGGTTATAATATTATGTTTCTTTGCTGGAATTGATTTGGCTAAAACTATTCCATGTCTGCTCTCTTCATCTCCCCCCACAACTGATGGAATTTCTCTTAAATCCACTTTATCCCCATGTTGTAAGCGATATGACGCTTCCCATGATAAGAAAGCTGAATTAACATCAATATGAAATATCAGTCTATTCTTAACTTCCATAATATTCATTCCTTTTCCATTTATATATATTATTATATAAGAACATACGTTCTATGTAAACTGTTTTTACTAATTTACTAAGTCAGATGACCACTAAGAAAAGGTATCCGCCTAAAGAAAAAATCCCTCAAGCCATTTTGCCTGAGGGAAAATAAAACACAATTCAATAATAGATCCCTTATTTTCTTTTTTCATGGAGATTTTAAAAGTTATGCTTTAGCTTTCATTAATTTCTTCATTCCATCTGCAACAAACTCAACATTTGTTCCAACTATGATTTGAACGCTGGTTTTACTTAATTTGACTACTCCTCTGGACCCTATAGATTTTAACTTTTTATCATCAATCAGGCCTGCATCCTTTACTTCCAATCTTAAACGAGTTGCACAGTTATCTACTTTTACTATGTTTTCTTCTCCGCCTGAATACTCTATATATTTCGCGTATACGTTATCATCATTGGCATTTAAAGATCTATTTTCTGTGAATTCATCATTGCCTTCTTCATCTTCTTCCCTGCCCGGAGTCGGTAAATTCAGTTTATTTATTAATGTATAGAAGATTATAAAATAAAGCGCTCCTATTACTAATCCTACTACTAATATTAATAAAGGTTTAGTTGCTAAATTGAAATTTAACGCATAATCTATAAAGCCTGCTGAGAATGTGAATCCATGCAATACTCCCAAAGAATCTACCAGGAAGCAGGATAAACCGGTTAATAAGGCATGTGCTATCAATAAGAACGGTGATAAGAATATAAATGTGAATTCCATGGGTTCTGTAACACCTGTTAAAAAGGCTGTAAGGGCTAGAGAAATAAGCATACCTGCTACAGATTTCCTCTTTTCCTTCTTAGCTGAAAAGTATATAGCCAGTGATATTGCCGGCATACCAAACATCATTACCGGGAAAAATCCTGCCATAAAGTGTCCTGCGTTTGGATCTCCGTGGAAAAATCTGTTTAAGTCTCCGGAAACTCCGTTAAAATCACCTAACTGGAACCAGAAGAAAGAATTTAAAACATGGTGAAGTCCGATTGGAATTAGCAGACGGTTGAATATACCGAATAATGCAGCACCTATTGCCCCCATTCCTGCTACTCCTACAGATGCACCGCTTAAAGCATTTTGAATTGAAGGCCAAATCATACCAAGTGGTATTGCTGCTGCAAAGGAAATCAATCCTGCCATAATTGGAACTAATCTTCTTCCTCCGAAGAATGCTAAAGACTCTGGTAATTTTACTACTCTAAATCTATTGTAAGATAATCCTCCTATAACCCCTGAAAATATACCACCTAAAAATGATATCTTTAAGGTTGAAGCAACTTCAGGTGCATAGTTCATGCTCCAGTATTGTTTAGTTACATTGGTTAAAATCAAATAGGAAATAACTCCGGCTAATCCTGATGCACCATTCTGGTCATCAGAAAATCCCACTGCAACACCTATAGCGAATAATAATGGCAAATTGTCAAACAATGCACCTCCGGCAGAAGCGAAGAAAGGCAATATTGTTTTTAAGAATGGAATAAAACTTAAGGTATTAATTACATCTGGTTGTCCAATTCTAAGCATTAATCCCGCAATTGGTAAGCATGCTATTGGAAGCATAAGTGATTTTCCTATACGCTGTAAAAATTTAATCATTTGTTTTTCCCCCTAATAAAATAAATTTTTAAACTATTTTGTAATCCTCTTTCTTTAATAAACTTGCTGCTTCTTTATCCAATATAACTACTACATCATTATGAAATTGAAGTATTGAAGCTGGTACTTCTGGTGTTATTTTTCCATAAACAGTATCATATATGGCTTTTGCTTTATTTTCTCCACTTGCTAAAAGCATAATTTTCCTGCTTTCAAATATAGAGCCCGTGCCCATAGTTACAGCTTTTTCAGGCACCTCATCCAAGCTGCTGAAAAATCTTGCATTTGCCATTCTTGTTGATTCCTCCAGGTCCACCACATATGTTCTTTTTTCAAAGCTTATAGTAGGCTCATTAAATCCTATATGTGCATTTCTTCCTACTCCCAATACTTGTATATCTATTCCGCCTGCATTTTTTATTTCCTCATCATACTTAATACATTCCTGCTCTATATCTTCCGCCATACCATCGGGTATATGTATATTTTCTGATGGAATATTTACATGGCTGAATAAATATTCATTCATAAAGTAATGATAGCTTTGATCGTTAGTTACTGGTAATCTATAGTATTCATCTAAATTAAAGGTTTTAACCTGAGAAAAATCAAGAATACCGCTTTCATACATCTTAACTAAATTTTTATACATCCCTATAGGAGTACTCCCTGTTGCAAGGCCTAATACCGAATTTGGTTTTAATGTTATTTGACTTTGTATCATCTGAGCTGCTTTTTGGCTCATAGAATCATAATTTTCACATACTAATATCCTCATAAAAAAATCTCCCGCTTTCTAATTTAATTTATTTTAATTTATTAAAAATACTTATTCCTTCCGATATTGCAAAATAACAATTCATTTCTTCATCAAATATTGATATATCTGCATCTTTTCCAATATCCAGGCTTCCTTTTTTATTATCTATACCTATTGATCTGGCTGGATTTAGCGATGCCATATATATTGCCTCATTAAGGGTTAAGTCGGTATTTTCAAAGAAATTTAAGACTGCCTTGTTTAAAGTTAGAACACTTCCTGCCAGGTTTCCGCTTGCAAGCCTTGCAGCACCACCTTTTACATATACACCCTGTCCACCTAAATCATACTTACCGTCTTTCATGCCTGCAGCTCTCATACTGTCTGTTATAAGGACAATTTTTTCTTTTCCTTTATTGTTTAATATAAATTGGAACAGCTTTTTATTTACATGAATTGTATCTGCTATTATTTCACAGTAAATGTCGCTCATAAGGGCTGCTCCCACTACTCCTGGGTCTCTGTGGTTCAAAGGAGTCATTGCGTTAAATAAATGAGTTATATTGGATACTCCCAGGCTTATGGCTTCCTGGGCTTCTTCATAGGATGCATTGCTGTGACTTATTGATAAAGTAATATTTGTTTTTTTCTTAACTTCCTTTGTAAATTTATATTCTTCATCTGTTTCAGGTGCATATGAAATTATCTTTATTACATCAGCATAGTCTTTTATAAAATCAAAACTTGGTTTTAATACATATTTTTCATTTTGTGCACCCTTATAAATCGGATTTACAAAGGGTCCTTCCATATGAGCACCAATTACTTTTGCTCCATGCTTTTTTCTGTTCATACATTCTCTTATAATTTCAAAAGCTTCATATATATCGTCTTTACTGGCAGTCATGGTGGTTGGCAGGAATGAGGTTACACCATTTTTAGAAACTCCTTTACTTATAGTCTCAATGGCTTTTATGGACTTATCCATAGTATCCGCATTGCTGCTGCCGTGCACATGTATATCTATAAGTCCCGGGGATACAATCATCCCCTTTGCATCAATCACTTCACACCCTTCAGGTACTTCTTCACATATATCAATTATTTTCTCATCAAACAAAAGTGACTTATTTCTTATAACTTTATTTTTCATTATTACTTTTCCATTTATTATAGCTTTCATTTTTCACCTCCCACCTTATATTTTTAATCTTCATGCAGAACTACTTCATACTCATGTTTATCAGTTAAAATTATAGAACTTGTATATTCCATTATTTCCTCTTTATCTGTATAAACCACCCTGTCAATTCTAAGAGCCAGAGAATTTATCTCCTGATCTAAAAGTTTGGCGGTAGTCTTATCTATCATTACTGGCTGTATAACCTGTTCTGCTCTTTTTGTTTTATGATGATATCTTTCTCTGTATAGTTTGTATAATGAGTTTTCTTCTACTAACTTTTGACTTAAATCACTGCACATATCCTTCAATATGTACACAGTTTCCAATGCAAATGGATCATCATCAATGTATCTTATTCTCTTAATCTCATATATCAAAGCATCATTGTCTTTAACTTTTAGTTTTTCTCTTATTCTATCGCTTTGATGATCCAGGCTGAATTTTAAAATTTTACTTTTTACGCTGAAGCCTTTTCCATTCATCACTTCAGTAAAACTTTGCATTTTCTGGTATCTGTGTCTTTTCTTTTTATATGCTACAAAGGTTCCTTTTCCCTGTTTTCTGTCTAACAATCCTTCTGCAACAAGATTCAATATGGCTTTATTTACAGTCATTCTGCTTACATCCTGTATTTTACAGATTTCCCTTTCAGGCATCAGATAATGGCCCTCCTGCAATTCTCCGCTTTCAATCATCTCTCTTATTATTACGGATAGTTGAGTATGCAATGGTACATTTAAACTCTTATCCACCTTTTTCATTTTTTTCACCCCTCTCCTTGGTATATACCAAATGGTATATACCAAATGGTCTATACCATTATATTAAGACATATCGTTTTCATTGTCAATTGTTTTTTCAAATATTTTTTTACTTACCAACTAGTTTGCCCCTAAGAATCGAATTGCAAATACAGCAAAATAAAAATGCAGACTATGCACATATACTGTCCGCTGCTGATTCCTAACTTTTTAAGATGTTCTGTATAAAACATTTGTGTACGGCTGTAACTTAAGTTTAAGACGATTTCTAAGAATAAAAGCACTTAACTTAAACCATAATACCATTGTACAAATGTACAAATTTTTATTAAGAAGGAGTGTTTTAAATGGGTGTAGCAACCATGACCGTAAACAGCTATCAGAAATGTATTGATGAATGCAATAGATGTGCTCAAGCATGTTATGAATGTTTTGAGGCATGCATAAATGAGCCTGATTTAAATGCAAGGAGAGGCTGTATAAAAATGCTTATTGAATGTGCCCAGATGTGTCAGATGTCTTCAGGATTCATGTCCATGAATGGAAAATATGCAAAAGAACATTGCACAATGTGCGCTACAATATGTGATGAGTGTGCAAAAGAATGCAACATGTTCAGGGATGATCACTGTCAGAAATGTGCCCAGGAATGCCGTACATGTGCTGATGAATGCAGAAGGATGTCTGGTATGTAATAAGTCTGGAATAAGCAGTAGAGAGTTTTTTTATGCTCTCCACTGCTTATTTTTACTTTATATTATATTAGATTAATTATTCTTTAAGGTATGAAGATGAAAATTTATCTGGAAAATAGCAGGCAAACTTCATCCAGACAAAGGCCTTCCTGCCATATCTGGGTGTATCATATTTACAATTTTTCAAATAGGTTTTTATCTTAGGTTCTTTAA
>JBEHWK010000109.1:0-11104 GCA_040217795.1 Clostridiaceae bacterium | reverse complement strand
TTACTGATTACCCCTTTCAAGAGTATCAATTTTTGTTTATAATTATACTTATTATAGCATAATTTACATATTAAATTCATTGAAAGGGTGATTAATTACATGAGTTACAATTTTACTGATCCATACGAAATCGCAAGATTCATTAAAGAAGCAAAAAAATCTACTCCTGTTAAAGTATACATAAACGGAGATTTAAGCGGATGTGATTTTGGGAATATAGAATGGTATGGGACAGATAACTTTTATGTTTTATTTGGAGAAAGCGATGAAGTTACTAAGTTAATATTAGAAAATAAAGATAAAATAAAACATTTCAGAGATGAAATAGATAGAAGAAATTCTGCTGTGCCAATGTTGAATCTTTTAGAAGTTGACGCAAGAATAGAACCAGGTGCTATAATAAGGGACAGAGTAAAAATCGAAAAAAATGCTGTAGTTATGATGGGTGCTGTTATTAATATCGGTGCTGAAATCGGAGAAGGTACTATGGTTGACATGAATGCAGTAATAGGTGCAAGAGGAAAACTTGGAAAAAGAGTTCATCTTGGTGCAGGTGCTGTCGTTGCCGGTGTATTGGAACCACCTTCAAAAGAACCATGTGTTATAGAAGATGATGTACTTATCGGTGCAAACGCAGTTATACTTGAAGGAGTTAAAATCGGAAAAGGTTCTGTTGTTGCAGCAGGCTCAGTTGTAGTGGAAGACGTTCCTGCAGGAGTTGTTGTTGCTGGTACTCCTGCAAAAATAATTAAAAATGTAGATGACAAGACTAAGGATAAGACTAAAATACTTGATGATCTTAGAAAATAATTTTTTTAAACCTGGATATTTAAATATCCAGGTTTTTTTATTTATATATTATTTTAATACTTATAGCTTTTAATAAGCTCCTATCATAATCCCCTAATTCTCAATATCTATGCACCAAAAAAGTTTTTTTCTTGTACAGCTTCATCTTCAGGCGAATTTTCCTCATCTCTATGAAGTTTTTCCAATTTTGAAATAGAAACTTCATATGCAATTTTCTTGATGACTTGATTTTCTGAAATCTTCTTTTGATATTCCCTGCTCTGAAGTCTTCCCCAAACTTTTATATTATCCCCTACTTCAAGCGTCTGACAAAACCTGGAATTTCTTCCCCATGCAATTGTCGGTATATAATCTGACTTGTTATATGCCCTGTTTACAGCCAAAAGAACATCCGCTATTTCTCTTCCAAAAGGAGTTGTTCTATAAACAGGCTCCTTGCAAACATACCCATCTAAAAATATTTCATTGGGATTGTTGCTTTTTTCTTCGCAAGGGATTATATTTCTTGCAAAAACAGTTAAAATCAACCTGTTGGAACCATCAACAAACTTATTGTAACTTCTTAGCTGACCATCAACAATTATCTCGCTTCCCACTTCTAAATTAATGTCGGTCAACAGCCTTTCAGATACTGTGATACTTAATATATCTACTGAATCAGAAAGTCTCTGAACTTCCATATTAAAACTATAAAACCCTTCACCGTACATCTCATGTGAAAATTCCAAATCTGATGAAACTGTTCCCTCTAAATAAATCTTGTTGTTTAGCATTAAATTATCCATCTTTACCCCTCTCTCCATTTGTTCATATGATATTCTTATCAAAAGCTACGTATAGGTAATTTTTAGATATACATCAATTATAATACAGTTGCATTAATTTTCCAATAATATAATTAAAAAACAAGTAAATATTTTTTGCAGTTATATTATTACATACCTGAAAGTATTATTTATAATATTATATTATCAATCTTTCACAATCATTACTTACAAACATCAACATTTTATGGTATAATAAAAAGCGCAGTTGAAAAACACTACATGATAGGTTTCACTGTTTTATTTATTGAAATAGAAGATTACCCTTATTAATTAAAGGAGAAAAGTCTATAATTTCTAAAAATTATAATGGAGGGCATTATGGAGGAAAATTCATTAGAATTGGTTGAAAATAAGTTAATACTTTTATATATAGTAAAAAATATAAAATATCCTTTAACCAAAACTCAATTAACAGACTTAGTTTTAGAAACAAGTTTCATTAACTACTTCACTCTCCAGCAATATATTCATGATTTAGAAGTTTCTGACTTTATAAAATATGAAGAAGTTAACGAAAAAAACTTCATTCACTTAACAAATAAAGGTGAGAATGTCTTAAATTTTTTTGGCGACAGGATATCACCTGCAAAGATTACTGTATTGGACAACCATATAAGGGATAAAAGTGAAAAAATAAAAAAGGAGCTTACTATTCATAGTGATTACACACTTGCCAATAATAACTCCTTCATTGTTAACCTTAAAGCATTTGAAAATGACTCCTTATTAATTGATATCAAAATAAATGTGGCTTCCAGAAAACAGGCTGCAAATCTGTGCAATAAGTGGCAAGAAGATTCTTCCACAATTTATACTAAAATAATAAATGCCTTAATTCAGTAATTTGTAATAAACCATAGCAGCGGGTTCTTTTCCTAATGTTATGGTTTTTTTTACTTTTTTCTTTTCATCTATGATCAGGAGCCTGTTCTTATAATTATCCCCAACATATATGTCATTATTAATTTTTATAACTCCTCTGGGCATTCCTCCTATTTTTACATTTTCATATTCATTGTTCTTATTATTTATATAGCCTATGGTACCTTCTTCGAAATTGGATACATAAATATACTCTTTAGTACAGTAAAAGTCCACAGGACCGTACCCGACTATAGTTTCAGAAATTTTCTTGCCATTTTCCAGTGAATACTTTGATATTTTGCCTTTTACCATTAACCCCAAATAGCTTTCACATACCAATATACTTCTGCCATCATCTGTAATAATGCACTTTGTAGGTGTTTCTCCAACACTTACTGTAAAAACTTTTTCATCATTTTCACAATTAAAAATTGTAACTTCATTAGAATCCATATTAGCCAAAACTGATTTTCCCTCGGCATTAATATGCATGAAGTGCGGATATATCCCGATGAATATTTCCTTCATTATTCTTCTGTTTACTAAATCAAATATTATAAGGCTGTTGCTTTCCCCGCATAATATATATCCTTTGTTTCTGAATACCTTGATGTCATTTGGATGTGATCCTACATACAGATTTTCTACTTCTTTCTTTGATTTGATGGAAACCAGAGAAAGGGAATTGCCATAAGAGTTTGCAGTAATTATATAGTCTTCCCAAAAGGACATTCCATGCGGCCCTGAAGGACATTGCCCTATAACCAAAGGACACAAAGTATGCTCATGTGTTTCCAAATCAACAAAGCTTAAAGAACTTGAAGCGGTATTGCAAATACAAAGTCCCTCCAATTACTATCTCCTCCTCGAGTTTTGTACTACAATATATGAGATATTATATATAGTTGACAATAAAAAATAAGGCTTTATGATCCTATATGGCCTATAATCATACTAATCTTTGTAATAATTTGCCCTTATGAGTTTATCGCATATATCAATGGATCTAAGCATTTGCTCCTTTTCTCCCGGATAAGATTCTGTTCCTATAAACTCTCCCGAAGGAAGTACTGAAAAATTTTTCTTTGTATTTAATAAATTTCTTCCAATTGTTTTGTCCCATTCATTTTCTAAGTTGACTCCAAAAAGATATGTTACCGTAGGGAGAATATCGACTTGTCCTCCAATCACGTGTTTTACTTCTCCTTTAATGCTTTGATTATATAAAATTAATGGAACTTTCTTGTCATTGTTCTTCATCCATGATTCTATTCCATTTATTCTCTTCACTTCATTCCTGTAATATTTATGTATTCCCTCATGGTCACCATATATAACCACAAGTGTGTTTTTAAGAATACCTTTTTCATCAAGTTTCCTTAACACTTCCCCTATATATTTATCGGTATAGTTGATACACTGAAGATATCCCCCCATTTTTGTATTTTCAAGATTGTAAGTAAGCTTTAATCTTTTGTCACTTTCCGGCAAAATAAACGGAGTATGACTTGTTAACGTAACAGAATAGGCTAAAAATGGAGAATCTTCTTTCTTTAGTATATCTGTTAATTGATTTAGATAGCTTTTATCGCTGATTCCTAAATTGATTTTTTCATCAATATTTAATTCGCTTTCATCAATGATTTTATCATATCCCACTGACTGTAGAGCCTCCTTCCAATTCCAGAAGGATGCCTTATCTGCATGTGCAGCAAGGGTATTGTACCCTAAGTTTTTGAATATATTAGGGAAAGACCACTTGTATAGGTTTTCTCCAAAATTAAAAGCTGCCCCCCCCTTCTCTAGTGGGTAAGGATGATGTATTTGTAATTAATTCAGCATCAGAAGTTGAAGCATTCCAGGTCTGCTCATAAAAATTATCAAAATAATACGAATTTTTCATAATTCTGTTTAAACTAGGCATTATTTCCTGTCCATTTACTGTTTTTCCTATGACAAAATTTTCAAGAGATTCCCATTGAATTATAATTATATTTTTACCTTTCATACTATTGTAGTATTGATTATCCGGAAGATTCTCCTCTTTATTTTTTAACCAGCTTGATATTGATTCATTTTCCTCAGTGGAAAATACATATGGCTTGGTGTCTTTAACATAGGTATATAAACCAATAATATGATAGCCGATAGGGTTTAAGTAACCTATGGCCTGTTCAGTTTTCAGGCTTTTGGGAAAAATGAAATTTTTGCTTAAATCATCGTCACAAATACCAGCTTTTATATATGTCCAAAATAAATATAAACCGAACCCAAGAATAAGCATTACAAATATTCTTATGTTTCTTTTCGCCTCAATTTTCCTGTCTCTTGTTATTTTAATAAATATTACAATAAGGTCTACAACAAGAAACACATCTCCCAATTTCATCATAGATGTAATAGCCGGTCCTAACATAGGAACATTACCTGCCAATTCAATTAAATACGGAGATATAAATGAACCATTGGATCTATAAAACCATATATCTGATAAAACTAAAATAAAGCAGAAATTGAGGATAATAATAAAGCCCCTCCAGAAGATTACCTTCATTTCCACCTTCATATGATATAGCAACAATAAATAACAGGGATTTTAAAAATATCAGAAGAAAAGTCATGAAAAAGTATTTGCTATTTGTGAATTCCTTTACATCAGCTTTCAAATCATTTGCCACTCTCATTTGTTCCTCCAGCTTCTGCTAATCTGTTATTACTTATATTATAACATGAACTATATTTACTTTCAGTCAAAAAGCTCGGATCACCCTCCGAGCTTTATTTTAAACTATCTTGTTGAATTATTGTTATTTATAATTTTTCTCATATCCCCTATCATATAAAGGGATCCGCTGATTAAGAGCATATCACCTTCCCCTAACCTGCTTAAAGCATATCTATATGCATCTTCATAGCTATTTTTAGATATAGCATTAACATTGTTCTCCAGTATTTTATCTCTAAGGACTTCTGATAACTCTGCCCTTTCTGAGTTAGGAGTAACAGCTATGACCTCCTTTGCTTCAGGGCATATTTCTTTAATCATCTCATCAACTTGTTTATCAGCCAAAATTCCTAAAATTAAAATTAAATTGTTATAACTAAAATATGTTTTTAAATTTTCCTTCAGCTTTTTAATGCCATCGATGTTATGTGCCCCATCTATTACTACAAGAGGGTTATATCGCATTACCTCCATCCTGCCCTTCCATATCACCGATTCAATTCCTTTTTTGATGCTGTTATCATCAATTTCTATGCCGCATTGAACTTCCAGCGCTTTTACTGCAGTTAAAGCTGTCAGACAATTAGTTATCTGATGTTTTCCTAAAAGAGGCAAATCCAAGATAATTTCTTCATCCTTAAGGATATACCTTACTCTTTGAAGTATCCTTGAATCCTTGTTTATAACCTGAAGAAAACTGGAATTATCAATGTCTATATAATAGAGCTGAGACTTACACTTCTCCGCTTTCTCCTGAATCACTTTCAAAGTTTCCTTTTCCTGAGGATATATTACTGCAGGAATTCCCTCCTTTATTATTCCAGCTTTTTCTGCAGCAATTTTCTGGATTGTATTCCCTAGTACATTCATATGGTCGTAACTGATGGATGTAATAACAGACAACACAGGGGTCAATACATTAGTTGAATCCAGAGTTCCGCCCAATCCAACTTCAATAACTCCAAAGTCCACCTCCATGTCACTGAAATATTTAAACATTATACATGTAATTACCTCAAACTCTGTGGGATGTCCCATACCCTCAGCTGCAACCTGATCAATAACTTCCCTGACCATTTCTGTATATCTTATCAAATGCTCCTTAGGGATGTTATTGCCATTAATCTGTATCCTCTCTTCAAATTCTTCCAAAAAAGGAGATGTGAACATTCCCGTCTTATATCCTGCAGTCTTAAGGATACTGGAAATTATGGCAGTAGTAGAACCTTTCCCATTGGTCCCTGCTACATGAATAAACTTTACCCTTTTATGAGGATCTCCCAGCAGTTCAAGAATCCTCTCAGTTCTGCTCAGCCCAAAATTCATACCAAATTTATTTAATCCATGAATATAACTCATACATTCTTTATAGTTCATATTTCCTCCAACGCATTAAGCATTTTTCAACACTTTTTCCTTGATTACTTCTAAAACACCCTCTTCATCATTGCTTTTTGCAATGAACCTGCTGTAGAACTTAACTTCATCCGGTGCATTTTCCATTGCATAACTGTGATAAGCTTCCTTCAGCATCTCCAAATCATTGTAATAATCACCGAAAACCATCGTTTCCTCTTTTGTGATTCCAAATAATTTCTGTACGCTTCTAAGGGAATTACCTTTATTAATCCCTTTATTTCCGGCATCAAGCCACACTTCTCCAGAAACTGTCATTTTAAAATCCTCTCCATAAACAGGTGTTAATATGCTGTTTGAATTCCCTGCAGCACCAAGTTTATCACTTAATGAGATTTTTAATATATCCTCATGAACATTAAGCAGGTCTTTGACCTTTTTATAATTAGGATAGTATTTATTTACTTCCTTCATGAAGAAAGTGTCTTCATCATTTTCTATATATGCTCTGGTTTTTCCGCATAAAACAATATTTACCCCTGAAATATTCCTTGCAGCTTTAACAAGCCCCTCATATTTATCCTTACACATGACTGTGGAGTATAATTCCCTGCCCTTATGCATTACATATCCTCCATTATCAGAAATAAATAACATCTCATCCTTTATATGATGAAAATTGCTTTTTAATGTGGTATAAGGTCTTCCGCTCGCAGCGGCAAATATTATCCCTTTGTCCAAAACCTTCCTTACTGTTTTATAAAAGTCATTAGGAAGCTTTCCTTCTGAATTAAGCAGTGTACCATCCATGTCAGTGACAATCAGCTTGATCATTATTTCCTCCTTAAATTTTCGAATCTATATAATATAGAGAACCATTACGAAACTTAATTTAAACTTGTTGATTCTTAGACGCTTCAACTAAGAATCGGCTAGTTTAAATTAATAGTTGAAGTTGGTTCTCTAAATATTTATACATTATTTTTCACTATTTGATTTTACAACAAAAAACACCATAATTCAAACTTCAGGTTCTCTTCAAATAATTAACCCCAAAATACCACTTTGATATTTTGGGGTTATGTCTGCTACAGGAAATTAACCAAGTGCCTTTATTCTTAAAATAACAGCCTCAAGCATTTCCTTATACTTTTCTCCTTTTGCTTTTTCAGATTCCACTACATCTGCAGGGGCTTTTGACATAAATCTTTCATTTGAAAGCTTACCCTCAACTCTTTTAATTTCCCCTTCAAGCTTAGCTTTTTCTTTGTTTAATCTGTCAAGCTCCTTGTCTCTGTCAACCAAATCTAATAATGGCATAAACAGTTCTCCTACTTCAACTACAACAGAAACTGAGTTTTCAGGAGCGTTATCTTTATCCTGTATAAACTGCATTTCTGAAGCTGAAGCTAACTTCTCGAAATAACTTATTCCGTTTTTAAATGCTTCTTCAGCTTCTTTATTTATATATGCTGCAACCTTTGCTTTTCTTGATGGTGGCACATTCATTTCAGCTCTTACATTTCTTAATGCCTTTATAGCATCAATTATATATCCCATTTCTTTTTCTGCTTTTAAATCAGTTATAGCTTCATGGTATTCTGGCCAAGCTGATATTGTTATTGATTCATATTCATCACAAAGATGAGTATAAATCTCTTCAGTTATGAATGGCATTACAGGATGAAGCAGTTTTAATCCTGTTTGAAGAACATTATATATTACATTATACGCAATTCCCTTTGCTTTTTCATCTTCCCCATAGAATACTGTCTTAACTAATTCAATATACCAGTCACACAACTCATTCCACATAAAGTCATAAACCTTTTGGAGAGCTATTCCTAATTCAAACTTTTCAAGGTTATCAGTTACTTCCTTAACAAGCGTATTGCATCTTGACAATATCCATTTATCTGCTAAAGAGTATCCTTTTTCATCTTTGTACTTATTCATAAGATCCTTATCTAAATTCATCATTAAGAATCTTGAAGCATTCCAGATCTTATTGGCGAAATTTCTTGCCGCTTCTACTCTTTCAGGAAAATATCTTATATCATTTCCTGGTGCATTACCTGTAACCAACATAAACCTTAGGGCATCTGCTCCATAGGTATCAATTACCTCAAGCGGGTCAACTCCATTTCCTAAGGACTTGCTCATTTTTTTCCCTTCAGAATCTCTTATGATTCCATGTATAAGAACATTCTCGAAAGGAGTTTCGCCCATATTGTGAATTCCTGAGAATATCATTCTTGCAACCCAGAAGAAAATAATATCATAACCTGTAACAAGCACTGAATTTGGATAGAAGAAATCTAAATCCTCAGTTTTTTCCGGCCATCCTAATGTTGAAAACGGCCATAGAGCTGATGAGAACCAGGTATCGAGAACATCACTGTCTTGAGTTATCTTACTTGAACCACATTTTGAGCATACTCCTGGCTTTTCTTCAGCAACCATTAATTCTCCACATTCATCACAGTAGAAAACCGGAATCCTGTGTCCCCACCATAATTGTCTTGAAATACACCAATCCTGAATGTTTTCCATCCAATTGAAGTATGTTTTTTCAAATCTTTCAGGAACAAACTTTGTTTTCTTTTCTTTTACAACATCCACAGCAGGCGCAGCTAAAGATTCCATTTTTACATACCATTGTTTGGATATGATCGGCTCGATTATTGTTCCGCATCTGTCATGTGTTCCTACATTATGAACATGAGGCTTTATTTTTACAAGCAGGCCTTCCTTCTCTAAATCCTGAACCATAGCCTTTCTGGCATCATATCTGTCTAAGCCTGCATATTTACCTCCAAGAGAATTAATTATTCCCTTGTCATCCATTATCCTGATTTCTTTCAGTCCATGTCTTTTTCCTACTTCATAATCATTTGGATCATGAGCAGGTGTTATTTTCACTGCACCTGTTCCAAATTCAATATCAACATAATCATCTGCAATTACAGGAATCTCTCTTCCTACTAAAGGTAAAACAAGAGTTTTACCAATTAAATGTTTGAATCTTTCATCATTTGGATTTACTGCAACAGCAGTATCTCCTAATAAAGTTTCAGGTCTTGTAGTTGCAATTTCCAGAAATTCTTCAGAATCTTTAACTGGATACTTTATGTGCCAGAAGCTTCCTTCCTGTTCTTTATATTCAATTTCAGCATCTGATAATGCAGTTTCACATTTTGGACACCAATTTGTTATTCTGTTTCCCTGATAGATAAGCCCTTCATTATAAAGCTTCACAAATACATGTCTTACAGCCTTATTTAAATTCTCATCCATGGTAAATGCTTCTCTGGTAAAGTCTGCTGAAACCCCCATCTTCTTAAGCTGAATTCTTATACTTTCTCTGTATTCATCTGACCATTCCCAAACCTTTTCCAAAAACCCTTCTCTTCCAAGTTCTTTTTTTACAAGTCCTTGCTTTAATAATTCATTCTCTACCTTAACTTCAGTGGCAATACTTGCATGATCTTCTCCTGGCAGCCAAAGAGTGCAGTAACCCTGCATCCTTTTAAACCTTATTAAGATATCCTGAAGGGTATTATCTAATGCATGCCCTAAATGAAGTCTACCTGTTATATTTGGAGGCGGCATAACAATTGTAAATGGCTTTTTTGATCTGTCTACTTCAGGAGTAAAATACTTCTTGTCCTCCCATACCTTATATATTCTCTCTTCAAATTCCTTTGGATCATAAGTTGTTGAAATATTATTTTCGCTCATGTTTTCCTCCTTAAAATACTTAAATAAAAATAGTGACTTTATCACTCTGCCAGAAAATAAAAAGAGCCTTATCCTGTAAAAGGACGAAGACTCGCGGTACCACCTTTTTTTCTACAACAAAAGTTATAGACTCTTAATAGTTTAACGATATAGAAATACCGTCCTTACTTACTGCTATTTCAGTAAAGATGCTAAAAAGCTACCTTCAAGACAACCGATATGGAAAACCTTTCAGCCTCGGGTTAACCTCTCTTAATATCATTAATGCCTTTACTCCTCTTTCTCATTGCATAAATATAATCTTTTTATTCTTTATATTATATTTACTATATTATAATATTGCTTCTGAAAATGTCAAGAATAAAAAAGATTGGAGAAAATCTAAAAGATTTCTCCAATCCAACTTTATACTTCTTTTTTAAGCCATAGAACTTGTTTTTGCTTTTCATCTGTATTAAGATTTTTAAATGCTGTTGAGAACATCAACTTGATTCTGTTTAACTGATTTACTTCTGATGCTCCCGGATCGTAATCCACTGCAACGATATTGGACAGAGGATATTTATGTTTAAGAGCTTTTATCATACCCTTGCCTGTAACATGGTTTGGAAGGCAGGCAAAAGGCTGCATGCAGATAATATTATTGACACCGCTCTCTATAAGTTCCATCATTTCTGCAGTAAGGAACCAGCCTTCACCAGTCTGATGTCCAAGTGACAATATTTCTGATGCCATATCTCCCAATTTGTAAATTGAAACAGGAGGATGGAATCTTTCACTC
>JBEHWK010000108.1:0-11191 GCA_040217795.1 Clostridiaceae bacterium | reverse complement strand
AGATGGAACAATTACAGACAGCTGCACAGTAAAGGTATATCTCAGAACAGATATAGACAAAGATAACATTGTAGATATTCAGGATCTGGCTGAAACAGCAAATTCATATAATGAGCAGGATTCATTGAGGGACATAAATGGAGACGGCATAGTGGATATATATGATTTGGTGAGGGTTTCAAAGGATTTGGACAGAGTCTCTTTTTGAATGAGTTGAAAAGCAGAAAGGAAATTTATACAAATGGTAAATTTTTATGAATTGAATACAGTAGAAAACAGCCGGCTTGTTTATGCTGTTATTGTTACACGATATAAGGAAAAGTGGGTATTTGTAAGGAATAAGGAGAGAATTACCTGGGAACTTCCTGCAGGACATAGGGAGGAAGGTGAAGAAATTATCTCAGCAGCTGCAAGGGAATTAGTTGAAGAAACCGGAGCAACAGTATTTAACATCACCCCTGTCTGTATTTACTCAGTTGATGCAGATGACACAGAAATTTATGGACAGCTATTTTATGCAGAAATCCTGGATATTGGGAAGCTGCCTGACTTGGAGATTGCAGAGATTAAGTTCCTTGATGCCATGTCTGAGAATCTTACATATCCTGAAATCCAGCCCGTTTTATTTAAGAAAGCAGAAGAATTTTACAGACAAATTTAAGTGTCATAACACCCTGTTTTCATTTTATCAACACTTAGTTATAACAGCCCCCTATAGATAAATTTCGCCAATTAAGCAAAGCAGAAATAACACATCCGTGCCTGCACATGATGCCTTAAATCTTAAGAGGCATTCTTTACAATAATTATCATGTACCATTTATAATATTGAAAAGTATTAACAAAATATAAACGAGATATTAATATTTTATTAATATTTGTTGGTTATGAAATTGACCAGATAGATCAGATGATGTATTATATAATATATAAAAGTATTATGCGTTGAGTTTTAGGAAGAAATAAAATTCTTGCACATGTAAACTGGAGAAATAGTAAAATTATGAAATTAACAGATAAAGTGAAAACATTAAGTGATCTGGTTTTGTTGAGATGCATCATTACAAAAGATTGCGGAAGTTATTTCAAAGCCAAAGATTATAATGGAAACAAATATTTGATTGCAAAAAATTCTGCGTCTAAAAAGTTCAAAAAAGGAAGCGACGACACCTTCTACGCATATAAAGAGATTACCGGGGTACTTTTTAAAAGGGAGTTTTATCATCCTGTAAGCAGTAACGACTTTTTGCGGTTAAAAGAAAAATTAAAATAACTGATGCTTTTAATCAGGGTAAAATAAGGCTTACAGAGCCTTATTTTATTATCTGGATTTCAAAACCTGAACAGAACTGAAGCTTCTGCATATTTTGAAATGAGGAAACTGGTGATAAGACTGCTTATTTAATATAGGGGGGAGTATTTTGAAAAAAAGGGTGGGAATAGTTCCGAATATATCTGTATTAGTTGACGGGCGTGTGATAGGAGATGAAAAAATATCAGTGAATGCTGACTATGCCAATGCAATATTTAAAGCCGGAGCTATACCGGTTATACTTCCTGTTATCGCAGACCATGAATATATTGAAGAACTTGCAGCCGGTGTAGATGGAATTGTCGTTACCGGAGGAGGAGATCTGAATCCTCTGTATTATGGAGAAGAACCAAGACCGCTGCAGGGTACCATAAGTGCAGCCAGGGATGAATTTGACCTGGCAGTAATAGAAAAATCAATGAAACTGAATAAGGGGATTTTAGGCATCTGCAGGGGAATTCAGGTTTTAAATGTGTTTCTGGGAGGTTCTCTCCACCAGGATATCAGCTATGGATACCCTGATGCAATAAAACATTTCCAGTCGGGAGACAATGATAGAGCTACCCATACAGTGGAGTTTACGGATGAAGGAAATTTAGTGAAAATTTTTGGGAAAAAAATTTTTGTGAATAGTTTCCACCACCAGTCAATAAGCAGGCTGGGAAAAGACCTGATTGCCACAGCATATTCAAGGGATGGAGTTATTGAGGCAGTTGAAATGAAGGGGAACAATAAGGTTTTCGGTGTTCAGTGGCACCCTGAAAAAATGAGGAACAATCCGGATATGGATAAGATGTTCAGGTATTTTATCGATATTATTTAGCGTAATATGACAATGATGCCATTTATTTTCAGGAATAAGAAATCCGTAACGGGTTAATATAATAGTGTAAGTTTTAAAGAATTAAAAAACTCTTTTAACTTACAAAAAATCCATAAGCCAAAGGAGGGAACCGCGATGGCAAAGACACTAGTTCCTGAGTCAAGAGTTGGGTTAGAAAAATTCAAGTCAGAGGTTGCTGGTGAGTTGGGCGTACGTTTCAGTGATTATAACGGAAACCTTACTGCCAGAGAATGTGGTTCAGTTGGAGGCGAAATGGTAAAAAGAATGGTAGCTGACTACGAGAGCCACTTAAAGCAGAATACTTAGGGAAAGGATCTGCTGGGACAGTATTTACTGGTAATTTACTGACTTGACTTATCGGGGAGGTATTACTATGGGAGAAGTTCCACCAGAAAGTGTATAGTAACAAAGCTGCCGGGTCTTTTCAATGAAAGATATTCTTTCTTGAAAAGACCTTTTTTTTGTTTATTCCTTATGTTAAAATAAGAACAAAAGTTCGATACAGGGTGGTAATTATGGATAGAGTAAGAATAATACATGCAGCAGATTTTCATTTTGATTCCCCTTTCAAAGAGCTTTCAGGCATACTTGGAGAGAAACGGAATGAAGATATAAAGAAGACATTTGAAAGTATAATTGATAAGGCCAGGGAAGAACAGACAAATATTCTTCTTTTGTGCGGGGATATTTTTGACAACAGCTCAGTTAAAAAATCTACTTTGGAATTTATAAAAAGTCAGTTTGAAACCTTGGAATCCACTAAGGTTTTTATTGCTGCCGGAAATCATGATCCTTTAGGAGGAAGTTCCTTTTACAGAATCTTTAACTGGCCGGATAATGTTCACATTTTCTTTGATGAAATGGAAACAGTTGTGCTGGAGGATATTAAAACAGTTGTACATGGAATATCCTTCAGTTCGACCTATGAATATAAATCACTATTAAGGGATTTTAAGACGGATGATAAATACAAGGATTATATAAATATCATGTCACTTCACGGAGAAATCACAACTTCCTCCGGAAATGAATACAATCCGGTGACACTTCAGGAAATAGGGCAAAGCGGTCTGGATTATCTGGCTTTGGGTCACAGACATGGATTTTCAGGTATCAGGAAGGAGGGAGAAACATTTTATGCCTATTCAGGATGTCCTGAAGGAAGAGGCTTTGATGAAAGTGGGGAAAAGGGAATTATTATTGGTGAAGTCTTTAAGGAAGGGGTAGCCCTGGATTTTATGCCATTAAGCAGAAGAACCTATAACCTGAGAGAATTTGACTTAGGGGGATATAGAAGTCAGGAGCAGCTTATTAAAGGGATTTCTGAAGCTTTTGATGGAGAAGATACAGGAAGAAATTTTTATAAGATAATTTTAACCGGGTGCATTGATGAAGAGGTTGCAATAAATATCAAAACTCTTCATTACAGATTAAAGGAACAGTTTTATTTTCTGAAAATCAAGGATGAAACAAAAATCACTTTGGACTTAGAGGAAATAAGGAAGGAGAATTCCTTAAGGGGAATTTTTTTCAGGAAAATGGCTTTAAAGATAGAAAATGCATCAGAGGAAGAAAGACACTTGCTTGAGGAAGCACTTAAATTAGGACTGGAGGCCTTAAGGGAAGAGGAAGTGAGCTTATGATTATTAAGGGCCTGAAAATAAAAAAATTCGGCAATTTAGAAGATAAGGAACTGCATTTTAATGAAGGTATAAATTTAATTTACGGGGGAAACGAATCAGGAAAAAGCACCCTGCAAAATTTTATTAAAGGGTGGCTTTATGGAATGCCTTCAAAAAGGAGCAGATCCATTAGAGATAATTCCAGAATAAGATTCGGCATCAATGCTTCCGGTGAACTTCTGGCAGAAGAGGGCGGCAGGGAAGTAAGAATAATAAGATCTTTTGGAAGTACAAAGAAAGAAGATACTTCACTGGTCATTGACGAAATAACAGGAGAAAAGGTCAGCGGAATGAGTTTTGAAGAGCCTGGAAGAGATCTTTTGAACATTAAGCTTGAGTCCTTTGAAAATACTCTTTTTATTAAGGGGTTAGGAACGCCTTTGAATTCATCTAAGGATGATGAGGTTATGCACAGACTGATTAACAGCCTGGAAAGCGGAGAAGAGGGAGTCTCCTTTTTCAAGGCAGTGGCAAAACTGGATGCCTTAAAAAAAGAGATCACAACTGTCAGAGGGAATGGATACCTGGATAAGCTTAAGGAAATCAGGTTCAGGCTTATGGAAGAAAGGGAGGACTTTAAAACAACTTCCCAAAAAAATATTCAGGACGAATTGAAGGTTATTGAACTCAGAAAACAAAAGGAAGAAATAAAGGTCAATCTTAAAAAATTGGATTTCTATAAAAAGCATTTAAGAAAAATGAAACTCCAGAAGGAATATAAGGATATACTTGAGTACCTGAAAAAAAGCCAGGAACTGAAAAGAAAGGCTGAGGAGATTCATATCACCCAGGACGTCAACGATGAGTTAAAGGAAGAGGTTGCAGTTATTCTTAACCTGAAAGAGATAGGAGAGAAAAAACGGCTGGAGGGTACTGAAATTCTGGAAGAACAAAAAGCCCTTAGTGAAACGCTTGAAGAATACAAATCCTTTGAGGAACTTGGCCAGGACTTGGAAAACAGGCTTCTTGACATGTCAAGGGAGTCTGAGTCTTATAAAGGCCAGATTCTGGTTTATGAAGAAAATCAAAAGGAGATTCAGGGGCTTAGGAAAAGGATACATGAAATTGAAATGATTCTCGGGAAAGCTGCAGATATTGAAGAACACGAAGAAAGAATAGATGGTGTCATCAAGGAATATGAAGATGCACTGTATATGCTTAAGAATAAGATTTCACTTAAGGTGCCTGGTAATGCCGGCGAAGAAATTAAAAGCATGAAGAGGAACCATGGAATCATTCTGGGATTATTTGTTTTATCAGCAGCTTTATCAGGAGTACTGATCTTTTTAAAGCCTGTATTCTCATTATTTTCTTTACTGGCTTCAGGAATTTTATTGAGTATGAAATTCAAGCTGTCAAAGAAAATTGACAAGCTGTCTGAAGCCAGCAGTATTCAGGAAGAAATAAGGGCTCTTGAAGAAAGGATTTCAATAAAGGAAAGGGAACTGAGAGAGTATGTAAACATACTTAAGTTGTCATCCATGGAAGAGCTGGGAGGATGTCTTAACAAATTCAAGAAGTATAAGGAAGAAATCAGGGTAATCAGAAGATTGGCCAGTGAGAGGGAAGAAAATTCAGGATACCAGGATATAGGAAAAATCAAAGATGTTGTTGAGAGAAACAGCAATATGTTAAAGTCCATAGAAGCTTACACCGGCTGCAGTTCCATGGAGGAAGTACTGATTAAAGTCAGAGAATATAAGGGTATAAGAGCAAGGGAAGAGATTGTAAAGGGTAAATGGAAGAACTATCAGGAAAGCTATGAATCCCTTTGCCTGGAAGAAAACAGAAGAGAAGAAATTTTAAGGGGAAAGCTTACATCACTTGGACTTCAAAATACCCAACTGGAGGATCTGCCTAAAGAACTGGATAAGATTATAGAGAAGATAAAAGAAAGGGATCAGATACTCAATTCCCTGAAGACGGCTGATGAAACATACAAGGCTCTGCTTAAGGACAGGGATATTGAAAACCTCAGGATGGAACTTGAAGAGATATTGAGTGAAAATATTGAATATTCCTTTGAAACGGAAGAAGAGACAGATAATGAAATCAAGTCCTGCAATAGCAGGCTTATTGCTTTGGAGAAAGAGCTTAAGGATGCGGAAAACTCAATTTATAACAGGTTTTTAGGAAAACGCAGCCTTATATCCATTGAGGGAGATCTGGAGGAAACCAATGAAAAGATTGATGAACTTACATTTAAGCTTAAGGCTCTGGAGGTGTGCTCTTCTTTAATGGAAGATTCCTTCAGGGAGCTTCAGAGAAATATAGGACCGGCACTTAATAAAAAGGTTTCATATTATTTTTCTAAACTTACATCAGGAAAATACAGTGAAGTTAAGGTGGGGCAAAATTATGAAATCATGGTAAAGGAAGAAGATGGTGAAACTTTCAGCGGCGAGTACTTAAGCAACGGGGCGTGGGATCAGGTTTACCTGTCACTGAGGCTGGCATTGGTGGATATGCTTTTTGGGGAGAAGAAGGTTCCTCTGATTTTTGATGATGCCTTTGTGCAGTATGATGATGAGCGCCTAAAGAACACTTTGGAGGTGCTAAAGGAATTAAGCCTCAAAAGGCAGATAATTCTTTTCAGCTGCCAGAAGAGGGAGGAAGAATTTTTAGAGGATTCAATCAATCTTCAGTAAGTGAGGAAAGTTAACTTAAATATAATTTTAATGAAACATTCCCATATAGTTTACGTGTTATTATTATAGTATAAACTATGCTTAAAGGGTTGGTGAGTTTTTATGGTTGATTCAATACAAAAGGTGGATTTAAAGATTCTCGATTATATTAACAGAGCCGGAAAAAACAAGATGCTTAATAAATCAATGCCCTGTATAACTGCCTTAGGTAATTATGGACTTATATGGGTGGTTATGTCCCTGTATCTGTTAAGCAGCAGGATTTATAAAGGTGAAGGACTGAGGGTACTAGGGGCATTGGCTCTTACATCGCTTTTGGGAGAAGGAATAATAAAGCATATTGTAAGAAGGAGAAGGCCTTTTGATGAAAGACAAAAGGACGAGCTTCTTATATCTAAGCCGCAGACATATTCCTTTCCGTCAGGTCATACAGCATCTTCCTTTGCTGCAGCAGGGATATTCTATTTGACAGGAAATCCTCTGAGCATGCATATGATAATCCTGGCTTTCCTGATTTCATTTTCCAGATTATACCTGAGGGTTCACTTTCTTTCGGACATATTGGGAGGGGTTCTTCTGGGAATAAGCTGTTCTTTAATGATAGTGAAAGTATTTTGATGTAACAATAGAGGTACTTTTGAATATTTTATATGGTAAGTATTTATTTAAGGAGAGTTTAATGGATTTAAAAAGTAAAACAGGTGCGAATCTTCTTAAGACATTTGCAGGAGAATCCAGGGCTCATTTAAAGTATAAACTTTATGCTGAAATTGCAATGCGAGAGGGGTATATCTGGATTGCTGAGATTTTTAAGGAAACTGCATATAATGAATTGGCCCACGCAAGAGAAGTCTATGAAAGATTTCTTGGATTGGCAAGCGACACAAAGGGTAATCTTATGGATGCAATTAAAGGAGAAACTGAGGAAAGAAAGAACATTTACAGGCAGTACGAAGAGGATGCCAGAAATGAAGGTTTTGATGAAATCGCTGATTTTTACAAAGAAATCAGGGACGTTGAAGAAAACCATGAGGAAAGATTTACAGATATATATGAAAGGGTTGAGTCCGGATACCTTTTTGAATCAAGTAAAAACAGGATGTGGAAGTGTATGAACTGCGGCTATATTTTTGAGGGAACAGAAGCTCCTATGATTTGTCCATTATGTAAATATCCTCAGAGGTACTTTAAGCCATATTGCTATCCTTTGAATGATAATGACGGCATCAGTTCATTATTGAAGGAGTGATAGTATGTATTTTAGTTTTCCAGAGGAATATGTTGTTACGGTAGCATTTGAAGAATTTGCGGATCAAGAAGACAGGTTAATTTCATGTGAAGGATATCGCACAGCCAGGAATGAAGTTAGTGGTAATATTTTTGAAGAGGCAGATGAAGAATTTGTCAGATCCTTTATTTATCCATCTGATTGATGATTTTTTTATTCCCATCATAAAATCCTTTATTTAAAATATATATGATATAAAGAGTTTCAAAAGGTGATTGTATGGGATATGACCGAATAATAACTTCATATTATGGAGAACTCACTAATCTTGTCATTCTCCTGGAGAAATATGTAGGCGCATACAGGGTGCTTATTGGGGCAGCTGATGAACTTAATGGAATTGCAATGGCAAAAAAAAGCGATGTGAAAGCTGCTTTAAAAAGATCCGATAGAATGGGAGATCTGATAGAGGATTTATTGGATGTGATAGAAAGCTGTGAATGCACTTACTTAAATTATGTTAAAATTAAAAGCGAGATATTAATTCTTAGAACTAAAAGGGATATAATATTGACTGAAATAGATGATGAGCTGCTGTTTAAAAATACAAAAAAGCACCACGATGATCATAAGGATAATAATCATCATGATGAAGATCCGGAGCACCATCGTGACGAGAAAGAAAAAGAAGATAAAGAGGAAGAGGAAGAGAAACAGGAAAGTGAGCAGGCAGAGGATAAGCCTTAACCGATGTTTATAAAAATAAAGCAATAACCCCCGGAATGGTAAGACATTCCGGGGGTTTAACAAAAGATTTTAAAAATTATTACAGTTTTTTAAGTCTTAATGTGCTTATCATTAGGTATGAAAAAGAAAGCAGTATGATAACCGGAACAAAAACAGTGATTCTGCTGTGTACAGTCAACAATGCAAATAATGCTACTGCTGATCCGGCAATTGTTATAGGAACACCTGTAAATACTCCGTCAAAAGTGCTTAGATTGTATCTTGCAAGCCTGAATGCACCACAAACAGGAAACAGTATTACACATATATATCCAAGAATTCCGAAAGGACCGAACTTATCAAGTTCATAGAGTACAAAGGTTAATATTGAAGGTGCAACTCCAAATGAAACCAAGTCTGCAAGAGAATCCAATTCTTTACCCAATTCTGAAGATACGTTTAAATAACGTGCAACTCTACCATCATATCTATCGATTAAACCAGCAACTATTATAAAAACGGCTGCGAGAAAATAGTTATCATTGTATGTAGCTATAATTGACAGTAAACCAAAAGCAAGGTTAGCAAATGTGAATAAGTTAGGTATGCTGCTTTTACTCATAAAATCACTCCTAATAATTTAAAATTAATGACAATAAACATTATACTCTATCAAACATAAAAAAATAAGAGGAAATGGTGATTATAAGGTAGATTTAAGAATTGAGAACTTTACAGGAAAGGTTACAGTTCAGCATAACCTCGACAGGAATTCAGGAAAGTGATATAATAAGGGTTGATTTAGACTAATGTTCGGAGGCGGATAATTCCATGAAAAAGGTAAAATTTATTTACAATCCCTTTTCAGGAGAAAATATAATTCTTTCAGAATTAGACAATGTTATTTCAATACATCAGGAATATGGTTATCAGGTAGTACCTTTCAGAATTGAAAAAGGAGTTACCATAGATCAGGCATTAAATGGTATTGATGACTCTTACTACTATATCTTGGTAGCAGGAGGGGATGGAACAGTGGATTCACTGGTAAATGCCATGAAAGCAAGGAATATTAATATTCCTATAGGTATATTGCCGGTAGGAACTGCAAACGACTTTGCAAAGTTTTTAGGGATATCACAGGATGTCAGCACAGCTGTAAGACAGATACTGACTTGTGAGCCTAAGGGAGTGGATATAGGAAAAATAAATGATAAGTATTTTGTAAATGTTGCAAGTACAGGTTTATTTACAGATGTATCCCAAAAGACTGATATCAATGTTAAAAATGCAATAGGTAAACTGGCATATTATCTGAAGGGGCTGGAACAGCTTCCAAACTTCAGAAAATTAAAGGTTAAAATTATATCTGAAGAGGTGAATTACAACGGATATATGTACCTTATGCTTATATTTAACGGGAGAACAGCAGGGAATATGGTTCTGGCAAACAGTGCTGATGTCATGGATGGATTTTTAGACATAATTATGTTTAAGGCTGTTCCTATAATAGACCTTCTGCCGCTGTTTTTCAAGGTGCTGAAAGGGGATCATCTTGACAGTTCAAAAGTTCTGTATTTTAAAACAAACAAACTTGTTGTAGAGTCTCCTGAAGATATAGTTACAGATATAGATGGAGAAAAAGGTCCGGATTTCCCGTTGAATATCGAATGTATCAAAAATGGAATTCAGGTATTAGGAATAAAATAATAATTTATTTAATAATTATAAGTAACAGTAATAGGTCACAGGAGAAGGTATGCCTGAGGGGTTTTATTATTATATGATATTGTTGCTTATAATTATTTTTTTGTTCAAAATTATCCTTAAGTTAAAGGATACATGCCCCAGGAAGATGAAAGGATATTTGATTACATCCCTTTTGCTTTCTGTAATTTCTTTTATTTCCATGCTGTATATTTCCCTTGAGAGGAGTCAGCAGCACATACTCAGGCTTAAGCCGCTGATTTATGCAGATAGCTTAGCTGCAGTATTATTTGCTGTAATGATTTTTTATATACTTCTTAGAAAGGAAAGGCTGGGGTTCAGATTTGCATATGTTATAATGGCTGTCCTGATTTTACTTTATGCTTCATCAATGGCTCTGACAGGGGAAAAAATCATTGTGGACAGAAACCTGGGATATGTTCTACTGATGACTGATGATTTTTCTTATCGGGTGTTTTTTATATTTGCAATGGCTGCAATTGCCTGGTCTATAATTCTTTTGTCAGGTTACAGGCATGCTTTAAAAATACCTCTTGCTGCCTTATTTATAATTTCTCTTGGAATCATTTGTGAGAATATTTTATATTTGGCTGGAATGGAGCTTTTTCCATACCCTGTCACAGGTGAATTTCTGTTGATAGTTTTAATGGATTATTCTTTGAAAATCAGAAAGTAAACTAAGGGTATGGAGACATGCCCTTTGGATATTTATATTGATTATTTTGGAGCTGCTTCTTGTTTTTTTGGGGTTTAGATCTATATTGATGTGTTTTAATTAAGTGTTGATAAATTACCTGCTACATCCTATAGTTACTGGCTAACCTATATATAGAATTAAGAATATTCCCATTGGACAAGCTTTAATGGATATTTTACGAAGCTTTTTTAAACCCGTCAAACTGAACTTTATCAAATTCATATACCTTTAATTGTTTTTTTCCTCTTGCAAGCTTATTTATGAGGGCTTGTGCAATATTCTCTTTATTTTCAACTGTTATCCTGAATAAATTAATATAATAGCTT
>JBEHWK010000107.1:0-11287 GCA_040217795.1 Clostridiaceae bacterium | reverse complement strand
CTTCTGGAGAGACATCTACAAATCAGTAGTGCCTGGTTATCACATGAATAAGGAACATTGGAACTCTATTATATTGGATGGGTCTGTACAGGAGACAGATATTAAAAGAATGATTGAGGTAAGTTATGAGCTCACAAAAGTCCGAAGCAAGAAAACAAAGAATTGAATATGGAATAGTATTTCTAGTGCTGCTGTGCGTTGAGGTATTAATTGCTATGTTTGCCCATGACTCAATTATTAGACCATTTGTTGGAGATATACTGGTTGTTATTGTTATCTATTGCGCATTAAGAGTGATTATACCAGTGGAATATAAGCTGCTGCCCATGTGAATATTCATATTTGCAGCATTTATAGAGTGTTTTCAATATTTAAGAAGCCTGTTGGTAACGAAATCCACATCCGGAAGGCTAAATACTAAGCTGACAATGGTGGCTCTTGTCCATGCAGTATGTTGTTCCCATAGCTCACGAATCTTATTAGATAACTCTAATTCAGAATCAGTTATTCCTGAAGAAGTGAAATCACTTCTTTGAAAGTTTTGCCTGTATAAGGGACAGATAAAGTCAGGGTTACAGCACCAAGGTATCTGAGAGCCTAAAGAAGCAGAAGGATAACCACCATTGTATTGGGGGCCTGTTGGATACAAATACATAACTATCACCACTTTTTATAATTATATTTCTATATTATGTTTGCAGTATCAATAATGCTATCTATGTTTATAGCCGTGGTAAGAGGAAAAAAAGGCAGATGTCATCAATATAAGTTTGGGTATGGCTTAATTCAGCTAGACCGTATAGTAATAAAATAAATGATCGTTTTATTATTCCAATTCATTATAGTATAATATAATGAATGGAAAATGCTGAGACAATAATGATATTGATATACCTAAGCGAAGAAACAGTTTTTTGGAGAGACCTAACAAATTTAAATAAAGGAGGGGTAGGTTGTGAATGGAAAGGTATTAAAACTGTTACTAATACCGGTTTTGATTGTTTTGGTGGTAGCATGTTCAACTAATAAGCCCTTGACTAGCCAAATCGCTAAAACGGAGTTTACCATTGCTGCTGATGTGAGAAATGATTCTGTTCAAGGAGTAACACCTCAGATTGAACAGGCAATTTTGAACGACTACCTTTCTGATAAGAAAGTTCAGAAACAAAGTACTGATTTTAAAAGAATTGTAAATTCTGCAGAAATAACTGGTGGTACTGCATTTTTAGTTCGGACAAAAAGTGGTTTTTCTGCTTATTTTCTTGATGCATCTAATCAGAAAGCACAATTTGTCGCTGGGTGGGAATGGCAATTAGAATCAAAATCTTCAGATCCAGGAGGTTGTTCACTTATGAGTATACCGGATCAAAGCAATGAATTAACAAAAAAAATAATTGTTGGAGTGTTTAACTTAGATGAAGCTGCTAAGGCTACTATTACATGGCGTAATGGGCAACAAACAACTCATAACTTAACAAATGGTACTTTAATTATTGAATCTAAAAATAATGAATATGTAATAAATCAGTGGGAGGTATTTGATAGTTCAGGTAAATCTCTTTATAAGCAGTTAGTTAATGACTAGGCAAATTTTATGCTAATGTAGTGAGTTTCTATAAATGTTAATACATTATGACAAAGTCCGCTAGTGTGTTTTATGTTTCCTCAGACTAATTACGATAAATTATGCTTACTATTATATCAGCAGCTTCTGAAGTATTGTTAGAAAGCATAAATTCATGAGTATAGCTTGAATTTAAACAGTCAATTAAAATTAAATCATTTTTAACAGTTTGAAAAACTTTATCATTAATAGTAGAATTAAATCCACCATTTACAGTGTAAAAACAAATTGCTGCTAAATCTTTGTTTAATGAAGTTTTATATTCGAATTTAAGCTGTTTGCCAGGATCGATATTAAGGTGAAGTAATTTACCATTATAATTTTCCCTTGTCATCAAATTAAAAACAGAAGCTTTACCATAAGTTTTGGTTTTCCAATCGCCCATAAAGTCGTCTTGCTCAAAGGGTTTAAGTAGTTTCTTGTATTTATTTTCATGGTCGAGAGTTATTTTTCCTTCTATAACCATGAATTTACGTGATACTTTTGGCAGATTACTAAAAGTAGATTCAGGTATATCAATTTTAGCAATTCCCAACCTCCATAAAAAGTTTTTACTTGCATAATCAGAATTTAACGGGTATGTTGTCAATTCTGTGGCCATGCCTCCGGACCAAAATGTTGGCTTATAATTTTCCTGTCTTAGTAATTCTGCATTATATTTCATATATTAATTGCACCTCTTCTTATATATCTTGTATATTAATTATATTGAAAGATATATAGATAATCAATTAAGTTATGTCTCTAAGATATGTTTAAGCATGCAGCATTGTATATTAAGGAAGATTAGAAAGAAAGAACCTGGAGGGAAATGCCGGGTTCTTTCTAATTTATCCAAAGATTATACAACCTGAATTGTATTTATATGCTTTCCGTCAGAGAAAACATGTGTGGCACAGGATATGCATGGGTCAAAGGAGCGTATGATTCGGCCGATTTCAACAGGAGAATCAGTGTCCCTGATGGGCGATCCTATTAAAGCTTCTTCTGCGGTTCCTTTAATATTGCCGGTTTGTGATGACAGATTCCATGCAGATGGCGTTATTATCTGATAGAAGGCTATTTTACTGTTATCGATAGAGATCCAATGGCCAAGGGCACCCCGTGTCGTATCAGTCAGTCCTCTGCCCGCCGATTTTACAGGGACAGTATATTTTTGCTGTACAGATATTCCCGGATCAAGGTGTTGTAAAAGGATTTTCATAATTGTTACGATTTTTCCGGCTTCCAGCACCCTTGCTATGGTTCTGTCCATTGCAGATATTCCATTTCTGTAATCACCGCAAAGCCACTGCCTTGCCAGCGGCCCTGTTTCGTATGGAACATTGTTGTATCTGGGAGCTTTTATCCATGAATATGCCTGTTGTTTGCTGATGTCCGGTTCGTTATTTTTATCATACCAGGCATGCTCATTTTCCTGGGATATTTGGTCAGGATAAAAATCTGTTATTTTGTTATTTGAATAAACAAGAGGGTTGACATACAGCGTTCCTAAATCTTTATAATTGTCAAAACACCCATAGCTTAATAAATTGCCATAACCCCCGCCCATATGATAATACTCGGGATAATAGTCAGCAATTTTATATACGTCGGGAATCATTTTTTCATTTATAAACCGCCCAATACTATCAAGAATTGATTTTATGCTGATAATCTTGTCTACAGTAGCCTGTGTTGTAATTCCACCGATAAATACCCCATGATTGTGGGGGGCTTTACCCCCGAGTGTTGCCAGCATCTCATGAGCACTGCGGCTTATATCAAGAGATTCAAAGTAATCTTTTACCATCTTGTCATTTATATCTTTTGGAAGTCTGTAATCATTAAGATCAGCTTTGAATAACGGATTGTTTTCCGGCAGCTTCACAAAATCAGGGAGTGTATATTGATAGAAATGTCTTAGATGATTTTGAAGAAACTCGCATCCATGAATAATATCCCTGAGATATCTTCCCTGACTGGATGGAACGAAGTTCATGGCATTTTCCAGAGCCAGGGTAGATGCCATTGAATGTGCGGTTGAACAGATTCCGCATATGCGCTGAGTAAAATAGACAGCGTCAAAAGGGCTTCTGCCAATCAGCATTTTTTCAAACCCTCGAAACATCAGACCTTTTGTTTTTGCATCCACTACAATATGATTTGAAATATCAGCTTCTATTTCCATAAAGCCGCTGATACGGGTAACAGGATTTATAATTATTCTTTCCGGCATGTTCAGCCCCCTCTCGCAGTATCGTAATTGATAAACGGTTCCATGGCATCAGGAAAGCCGAATTGTGCGCAGCCAATACAGGGTGAATCATCCTTTACCGGCCAGTTAACATGTCCATTCCATTGGCGGACCGGACAATCAATCCGGGTCACTGGCCCGCGGCAGCCTAATTTAAACATACAGGTTTCTTCACCAAGTTTTTTAGCAAAGATACCACTATCAAAATATGATCTCCTTGGACATCTGTCATGGATGGTTGTGCTGTAGAACATCAGAGGACGGTCTCTGTTATCAAGCGGTGGTTCGCCATATAATATTATGTAGGCAAGAGTGCCCATAAACCAGTCCGGATGACAGGGACAACCTGGTAATTTAATCACTTTTCTTTTTAAAACATCTTGTACACCTACACATTCTGTCGGGTTGGGTTTTGCGGCAGATACGCCGCCATGTGTAGCACATGCACCGACGGCCATAACGTGTGCTGCACGTTCTCCCAGTTTTTTGACTGCTTCTAATCCTGTAACGGCTTTTCCGTTTTGCTGTCCGATGATATTATAAATGCCATTATCTTTTAATGAGACAGCTCCCTCAACAGCAAGAATGAAATCACTTCCAATTATGCTGAATAATTTATTAATGGCTTCACTTCCTTGTGAAACAACCAAACTGTTGCTGTAAATAAGGTTTGTCATTTCAGTGATAAGATACTGAAAATCAGGATTTTTACCATCGAGAAGTGAAATGATGTTACCGGAGCAGCCGTTTAATTCAAGCCAGACAAGATTTCGTTTTTGAAGCTTTTTATTTGCAATATCGTTTTTCGCCTTATTCATAAGGCTGGCGGTTGTATTTAATCTGCTTTGCTGATGTGGACATTTTAAATCCGCTGAATCCAAATTTATCACCAACTTTAATTACTGATTTGATTGACTGAATTATTTATGAAATTATCCTGCAATTTTATTGATATATGCTTTGTCAGCATATTCTTGGTATTGTCTGTCCATTCAATTCAGGAACAATTCGCTGTAACATAAGTGTTCACTTGTTGAAATTTTCACCATCTATTAGCTCAATGGTTGCAGTAAGCGGTTCGATTTCTTCCTTTTCAACAAATATATTTGTCCAATGGCCAATGAGGGAGCTGTTTCTGTCAATAAAATGTTCGCGAATACTTTCTTCGCTTATATGGCTGTGGGTATTCACTGAGATTGTCAAATTGAGAATCCTTGCTATAGAATGTTCATTGCACAGGTTGACAATAGCCTCATACAAATTTTCATTTAAAAAAGTATCATGCATAATACGGTTCCTCCGATATTATATTTTTTATTATATAGGAAAGAATGCACTTTCCTATATAATAAAAAATGCAAGGGGTACAGGGGAAGTTGTGTTCCCCGCCGTCAGGGGAGGGTGCTCAGACACGAAGTGTCGTCGAAGGGAAACGGTGGGTTCCCTAGCGAAAGTGACGAAGTCACTCTTTTTATTATGCTTTCAATTTCTGAACAGATTTGCGGAAGCTTCTCCATTAAAACAGGGCTGAGTTTACCGCCAAAACCTATTTCAGATATTTCAATACCAATAATATAGCCCTTGAATTTACTTCCATAAAGTTTCATCAGTTCAATAATACTCATATCGTGCGGCATAAAAGAACCCGAAGGTTGTGTTATAGCTTCTTCAAGGTTGAATATATGAATGCTTCCAGGTTCTGTCCCTATGCAAAGAGCATCAAGTATAAAAACAAAGTCATCCTTGTTTAATAAATAGAAGCAGTTTTGACTGTCTGTTTCACCAATTATTATTTCAAGGTTCAGATCAGTCAATCTGTCTTCCAATATTTCAGCGACTTCAATTGCTATACCGTCATCCTTCATATATCGGTTGCCGACAGCAACTAATTTCATCATATGACTGAACCTTTCTGTTAATTAATATCAATAATGTATATGTTACATGTAATTAAATATTCGTTACTTTTGCATCGATTTCAAATTCATTGCTGTATCCATATGGTACAATATTGGAGAGGCATCTACAAATCAGTAGTGCCTGGTTATCACATGATTGGAGAGGCATCTACAAATCAGTAGTGCCTGGTTATCACATGAACAAGGAACATTAGAATTCTATAATTTTGGATGGGTCAGTACAGGAGACAGATATTAAAAGTTTGCAGGTAAGATTGAAATTGAAACCTGAAGAATTTATTTATTGACAAATTAATGAATTGATAGTAAACTAAAGCATGTAAATCATATATGAATACTTGGTATTAAGTTTAAAAAATTGCAGATAATTTACAGTTGACTAGAAAACTAGAGACTATATTTTCCTAACAACCTTAGGAGAGTATAGTTTTTTTATTTTATATTAAAATAAAGGCATTTAAAAAATTTTTCTTAGTGAATTTTTATAGTTAAAAACAAATTAGTTCAATGTAAAAATTTTACCAAAATTAGCTTGCTGACCATAAAAAATGGAGGTGAAGTTATTGCTTTATTAGGGTGATAGACTTCATCTTTTTATTTTATAAAATATTAAAAATGGGGGATGAAATCATGAAGAAAAACACAATTAAAAAAATCGTTGCTGCAAGTTTATTTGCTTTAAGTATGGTGTCTTTTGCAGGTTGTTCAAATACAGCAACTGCGCAAGGAAATACAGCAAATAATACTGATACCAAACTAAGTGCTTCTGGTAATAGTAGTGCAGGCAGTACTGGAGTTAAGGGAGTAGTGAATGGCACTGATATACCTTCTCTTAAAGGTAAGACAATAGGTGTTGCTGCTATAGGGACTTATCATAATTTTGATAAACAAGTATATAAAGGGATACAAGATAGAATACAAGAACTTGGAGGAACCGCAATTGCAGTTGACGGTGAGCGTAATGATCAGAAGCATATAGCTGATATTGAGAATTTGATAACTCAAAAGCCTGATGCAATTGTAAAAACTCTTGGTGATGTAAAAGTGTATGAACCTGTTCTTAAAAAAGTATCAGATTCAAAGATACCATTGTTTACTGTAGATATAGCGAGTCAATACAGTATAAGTAATACACAGTCAGATAACTATTATATTGGAGAATATCTGGCAAGAAAGTTATTTGAAGACATTGGGGGAGAAGGAAAAGTTGCTGTATTCAATGGCTTTTATGGAGTTCGTCCATGTGGTATTAGATATGACATGTTAAAATATGTAGCTAAAGATTATCCTAAGGTTCAATTTATAGACCCGGAACTACAAGAAATTTTACCTGGAACAATAGAAGATGCTAAAAAGAAGACACAGGATTTATTAGCTAAGTATCCAAATAAAGGAGATATAAAAGCAATCTGGTCAGCATGGGATACTCCATCAATCGGTATAACTCAGGCATTAGATGAAGCAGGAAGAACAGATATTAAAGTTTACGGGGTAGATGGTGACCCGGTTGCAATAGACTTACTTGCTGATAAAAACAGCTCTTTATATACTGATGTTGCTCAGGATCCATATAAAATAGGGCAAGCTTCTGTTGATTCAATAGCTTTATACTTATCTGGACAACAAGTTCCAAAATCAGTTTATATTCAACCATTGGTTGTTACAAAAGAAAATGCAGAAGAAGCTAAAAAACAGTTATTTAAATAATTGAAATATGAGATTTAGCAGGGGGGTGTAGATATGAGTGATGATTATATTTTAGAGATGATAGATATTCAGAAGGAATTCCCAGGGGTTAAGGCGCTTCAGAGTGCAACTTTAAAAGTAAGAAATAGAGAAATTCATGGATTAGTTGGAGAAAATGGAGCTGGGAAATCCACGCTGATGAAGGTACTTGCTGGTTTGTATACTCAAGATTCAGGAGAAATAAAATTTCAAGGTAATGATTATAAAAATCTTACACCAAGATTGGTTGAGAAGCTAGGGATTCACTTTATTCATCAGGAAAGGCAAGTTGTACCACATTTAACTGTAGCAGAATCTCTATTTTTAGGAATTGAACCTGTATTTTCTCCATTTAAACTTTTAAATAGACGTTCATTGGAGAAGGAAGCTGAGAAAGTTTTAAAAGAAAAAGTTGGGTTCATTGTACCTGGGAACAAGCTGATAGGTGAGTTAACTGTTGGGGAACAGCAGTTGATACAAATTTCCAGAGCATTACTTCATGATCCAAAGTTAATTGTATTTGATGAACCAACAGCTGTTCTTGCAAAAAAGGAAGCAGACAAGCTATTTGAAATTATTAGAGAAATAAGTAAAAGTATAGGAATAATATATATATCCCATTATTTTGGAGAAATATTAGAACTGTGTAATAGGGTAACTGTAATAAGAAATGGTACAAATGTAGATACGGTGAATTCAAATGAAGTAAGTATTGAGGATTTAGTTTTTTTAATGGTGGGACGCAAAATAGAGGATCAATTTCCTGGCAGCAATAGAAAGAAAGGCAGCCCGCTGTTAGAAGTGAAAAATTTGACTCATAAAAAACAATTTCGTAATGTTAGTTTTACAGTTCACAGTGGAGAAATATTGGGGATAACTGGTTTGATGGGATCAGGTCATACAGACTTGGGAGATTCTATATATGACAATTCAAGTATATTTAGCGGCACTATAGAATTTGAGGGGGAAAATATTTCTAAAATAAATCCAGAGAAAGCTGTTAAATTGGGGATGGGCTATGTTCCTGAGGATAGGCGGAATTTAGGTATAGTTCAAAATATGTCAGTCAGAGAAAATATTACTCTTGCATGTATTAAGAAGTTAAGTAAAAAGGGTTTAATTAAATTTTCTGAAGAAAATACAACATGTGATGAACTTATCAGTAAATTAGAAATTCGTACTCCGGGTCGGGAAACAGCAGTTGGTTCCTTAAGCGGAGGAAACCAGCAAAAAGTAGTAATATCTAAATGGCTCAGCAATGGCTCTAAGTTATATATATTAAACCAACCAACTTCCGGAGTTGACATAGGTGCTAAAACAGAAATTTATTCATTAATAAATAAGATGGCTGAGGAAGGAGCTGGTATACTTCTGATTTCTCAGGATATCCAGGAAGTTGTTGGTCTGTCGGACCGAATTTTAGTTATGTATAGAGGGGGAATTAAAGAGGAATTTAAGGGGGATAAACATATAGAGGATCAAGTTATAGTTTCGATGATGGGAGGAGAAAAGAATGGCAGAAAACATAAAAAAAGTAAATCCTCCAGAAAATAAGTATAGTATTTTATTGAAAAAATATAGTGGATATTTAGTTTTTTTACTATTAATTGTATTTTTTTCATTTAGCTCTCCAGCCTTTTTAAAAAATGATAATATTATTAATATTTTAAGACAATCAAGTATTTTGGGGATAGTTTCCTGTGGTATGACATGTATCTTAATAGGCGGCGGCAGCCATGTAATAAAGGGTGGAATTGATATATCTTTAGCTAATAATTTGGCTTTAAATTCTGCAATAGCAGCTAAGCTGCTAAGTACAGGTGTATCAATTTACTATGTTCTTACTATTGTTTTATTATTCAGTCTTTTAGTTGGATTAATTAATTCTTTTATGATAGTAAAATTAAGAGTTATTCCCTTATTAGGTACTCTATCCATGATGTATCTATTACAAGGTTGTGAGCTGCTTATTACAAATAATAAAGTTGTAAGCAGTAAAAATGCTCAACTAGTTTATTTAGCAAATACTAATTTTCTGGGTCTTCCACTTTTTGTATGGATATTTTTAATTGTTAGTGCTGTATTATATATTATTTTCAATAGATCTGTATTTGGTAACTGGGTTAATGCGGTTGGTGGAAATGATCAGGCAGCAAAGATAGCTGGTATTAATGTTAGTTTAGTAACTGCAGCAACGTATATAATTGCATCAATAACTGCTGGTATTGCCAGTGTGCTAATCACTGCAAGGTTAACAGGCAGCGTACCTGGTATTGGTGATACTATGCTTTTTGATATTTTGCTGGCAAGCTATTTGAGTGCTGTTTTTTCACATATATCAAAACCGAATATACCTGGAACTATAGTTAGTTCTTTGTTTGTCGGGATTCTAACCAATGGATTTACATTAATAAATGTCTCCACCTATTGGGTGTACGCAATAAAAGGAGTACTGATATTATTAGCAGTATCCTTTACAACCAGACAGCAAAGGAGGGTTGGATAATTGAAAAAAAATTATTTTAATTTTGATAATATACTTACTTTTATTACACCTATAGTACTGTTAATAGTATTTGTAATATTTTCAGTTTTGGCTCCAGCTTTTTTTAAGTTAAATAACTTAGTAACTATATTAAGTCAAATATCAGTACTTGCTTTAGTTGCAGTTGGACTAAGTTTTGTTGTAGCTTCCGGTGGGATAGATCTTTCAATAGCAGCTTCCTATGGTCTTGGGTCAATGGTCTCAATATTGCTTTTAAAAGCGGGCTTTAATTGGATAATAGCTATAATTGCCGCCCTTTTTACAGGATTTATCATTGGTAGTTTTAATAGCTTTTTAATACTTAAAGCAAAAATAACTATTTTTTTAGCTACCCTTGGCACACTTTTTATTGGTGAAAGTATTGAAAGAATTGTGACTACAGGGGGTTCACCAGTATATCTACCAGGAATGAGTGAAATGTTTAAATTTATTGGAAAGGGCAGCTTATTAGTAGTTCAACAAAGCCCAACGGTTCGTATTGATCTTAAGTTTTCAGTACTATTAGCTATAATTGTTGCCGCTTTAGCTCATATTTTACTTTCCAAAACTACCTTTGGCCGTATGTTATATGCACTTGGTGCACAAAAAGAAGCGGCTGAACTTTCTGGAGTACCTGTTAAAAGATATACTTTTTATGCTTTTATAATTTGCAGTATAACATGTTCATTAGCTGGAATAGTTGGTTCTTCTGCTCTTACAGCTTACATACCACTGACTGGAAGATATTATTTAATGGATGCAATTGGTGCTGTTTTTATTGGAAGTACATTAAATAAAAAAGGATTTCCTAATATTCCCGGAACATTAATCGGTGTTTTATTTTTTGGTATTATTTCAAATGGACTAAACTTAGTTGGTATAAATTTTTATTGGCAGGCTGTAGCACGGGGATTATTAATATTTTTAATTTTGGCTGCTGATGCATATAAATCAAATTCCTTTAAAAAGGTTTGAAGAATTATTGATTATACAATTTAAGTGGCTTAGCCTTTTAGGCAAGCCACTTTGAATTTTAAGCAAAAATAGTAAGGTGAATTATACTGGTCATATTATCTGAAAAAGCTCTGAACCCGCACAAATCCTATATATTGTTATATATATGATGTTGGGGTCTAAACTAAGTTTTAATTACCATTTTCTTTAGCACCTTGAAAAATTTATAGTTGTAGTAGAATATTTAGATTATACCGGTATTTGGCGTATTTAAAGTACTATCTTTCTTTTGTTTTTTAGGCTAT
>JBEHWK010000106.1:0-11364 GCA_040217795.1 Clostridiaceae bacterium | reverse complement strand
ACTCATCGCTTGGTTTTCGCATTCAGAATTTGACGGTTTCTCCATGCAACCTCATATATCTAGTTATCAAAGACCTACATTACTCAATTATACAAGATGTGTAGGTATTCCTCAAGGGGGCAACAATTCATCCCATACCTAGCTCTCACTTCGTGAGTAAGGCAGCTTAGAGGTAGGGGACTTCTTGTGCTTTAGGTTAAATGCTCATTATTAAATGTCAGGAGCAGATATTGGCGTATCTGCTTTTTTTTTTATTTGTAATTTTAATTAATTGCTTAGGTACTTTTCCCTTCATCCAACATAACATGGAAGTGAAATATTTTTACAAATAAGTGTCAAATTAAAGGAGGAAATCGCTTGTCTGGTATAATGAAAAAAAAGCCAATTGAAGTTGTAGACATAACGAACCCTGCAAAATATTCTATGCTGGGAAAGTATTTCATCGGACAAACAGGTACATTGACATTTGGCAATAAATTAAATGCATGGAGCAGCTTAATAAATCCTAAAAATTCGGGAGTAAACCTTTTTTTTGATATTTTTACCATAACGGATTTTTCTGATCTCAACTATACAGGAGAGATATGGTTTAATGCCAACTTATCCCAAAATGCAAAAACTTCTACTACAGTTACACCTTCAAATCAGGGCATTTCTCCTCCCCCAAAGCCAAAGGCCGTTATGGTATTTGCCGATTTATCAAGTGAAACTCCATCAGAAGGGGTAAATATTTTTGGCAGGATAGTTTCCGCAAACTCTACCCTTGTCAGTGATTCCCACAAGGGATCTATGATTATCGGACCCGGCAGCTCATTTACAATATTCTTAAGATCTCCCGGACCCGAAACAATCACTGGAACAATAGTAATGACATGGTGGGAGGAAAAGGTCTGAAACTATGTCCATTTCAGTTATTGAAGGAGGTTGACTATGAGTTATGAATTTTTACAAAAAAAGAAACAACCTCAAGAGGTTGTCGATTTGACAGATGCCGTATACCAATCATATTTAGGAAGATATTTCTTCGGTCAGACAGATATATTAACCTATAGCGGTGGATATGGTGCTTGGGGAGGTTTAATAAATCCTGCTGATTCAAAAGTTGATATGTTTTTAAATGCATATACAATTTCAAACTTTTCCAGCCAGCCTTTAACAGCTGAAGGTTGGTTAAGCAGCAAATTGCCAGGAGAAATTAATACATCAAAAAATTTTGCTGCCGGAAATCAATCCATTTCCCCTCCACCTGTTCCAAAAGTAAAGATACAGAATGCCAGCTTTGTCTCAGGAACACCAACAGGGGGAACTTATACATTTGTCAGAAGGGTTGAACCAAGCCTGACATTAACAAAGCATGATTTTCAGGGTATGTATATTATTCCGCCAGGCAGTTCCTTTGTATTGTTTTTTATACCTCCAGCTAAGGAACAGGTGCAGGTCAGACTCGCCTTCGGATGGTGGGAGACAAGAAAATGTAAATAGGACTGTAGTATACTTTTTAATGCAATCGATACATTTTAAAAAGAAATGTGTATGACCGGTTCTTAATTGGCATAGGTAATAATTTAAACCTGTGATACTGTGACTTTTCAGCCATAGTTCACAGGTTTTTATTTTAGGAGAAGTCATTAGAATTCTTTTTATCCAGGCTGCAAGTTCTTTCTTTGAAACTTTTGCATAATCATGCCCAGGTAAATCCACAAGGTAAAACTCATTATTTATCAGAATGATCCGGGGCATCCTTTTGATCTGGAATGTCTTCTTGGCCTAGGACGTTTTTTGGGCTTTGAATGGCATCCTGATTTTGAACGGCTTATTGGCCTTGAATGGCACCCTGATCTGGAACGGCTTCTTGACCTTGAATGGCACCCTGATCTGGAACGGCTTCTTGGCCTTGAATGGCACCCTGATCTGGAACGACTTCTTGACCTTGAATGGCATCCAAAATCTCTTTCATGGAGGCTGTCATCACTTAAGTTCCTGATAATTTCATCTATTTCCAAAGGAAATCCTCCTCTACTGTTTCTTACATTTTCATAGTATATACTATTCCTGCATGAAATTTTTGGTACACATAGAGCAGATTAATAAGTGAAAAGCCCCCAAGAATACGGGACTTGTTTGATTTGCCTAATTCTTTTATTATTCCTCATCTATTTAACCTCCCTAGTATTTTTCTATACCAAAAAACAAACACGTCCTGTACTTAATTTCCATACATAACATGTTTGTCTTTTAAATTATTTCTTATCTTTTTATTATCCCAAATATAAAAGCTAAGCTTATAGATTATTTATTAGTCAATAAATCCTTAATTTTTTTATATTCCTCTTCATTTATTTCTCCACTGGCAAACCTCTCATTCAATATTGCAAGTGAATTATCTGAAGGAATTATATCTGGTGGTTTGTTTTCATGCTTGATGATATCATTTGTCTTATTACGATTTGCCTGATAAATAATAAAGGCAATAAGAGCAATGAATGCTAATAAGAATAGAAACTTTAACCCCATACCATACCTGATCAGATTATACCTTAACATATAACATCATCCTTTCTTAATTGATTTTTTATGCTGGAAAAAATTAATCAAACTGAAAATGTCTCCGGAATGCATCAATGCAAAAATATAATGATTATGATAATCAAAGCGTCAATCCAAACATAAAATAATTCCTCAATTCAATTATATATCTGATTTTGCATAAATATAAGAAAGGTTAATAAATCTATTTTATAAATTACTGGTATATAAACTCTTAATGTTTCTCCCAAAATAAAAAAGAGCCTCCAACAAAAGGCGCTTTTTCATAAATAAATTATTTAATAGTATCAGCAAATAATTGCAATTCTTTTACTATAGTACCATTCTTAATCTCTTTAGCTTTATTTAAATACTTTAAAGCCTTATCTTTATTCCCAGTATTCAAGAAACTTACAGTACTGTTTATATAAACACCATATCTTCCCTTTTTAGTTCCCATAGTAAAATATAGGGCTATTAATCCTATACCCAATAAAACAAGATTCATATATAGCAATCCCAATAAACAAAAAACCAGCTGAGCCACTATTATTGTCCTGGTGTTTCTTAAAATGGAATTTAACAAACTTTTATGTTCTATACTATTTTGTACTTTACCATCATTTATTTTAGAATTCTCTTTTTTCCCTCCTGATTCACCATTATCGCTTCCTGAAGACTTTCTGAAACTAAATCCCATTTGCTCATCTCCTTTATTGTAATAAATACATTATAATATAATTTTTAGTAAATTACGAACAGTTATTTTTCATATCAGTTCAAACTATTTTCAAAGCAATAAAAGCAAACACGTCATATATCTCTTTTAATACATAACATGTTTGCTCTTTTCAGTATTTATTATATTTTATCATTAGAAATGCCCTTACATGGCATTATTCAATCTTAATTGGTGCAGGTGACGGAACTTGAATCCGCATGCTATAAAACACACGAGTCTCAGAGCTAATCCTTTGAAATTATCTCATTAATTTTATTTTTTCTACAGTTCTATTCTTTACATTACATTTAGGGCACTTAGTATATACATAGATCCGCCTCCAAACATAACCATCACCTTTATACCCCCCATCATCAGCATCACAAATTATTTCTCCCTCTACTGAACTAATATACTCTTTTTTTATATCATCAGTATACAATGGAACATACCAACTATACTCGTTATTGCAAATACCACAAGAACATTTTCCACTTATTATGCCATCTTTTTGTCTTGCTAATTCCATATACACCACCCCCTTTACGTTATTTTACCATCTATGTAATTAACTTGTAAATGGGGTTAGCGATGCTTGTTAATTAATTTCATTATTTTTGTTACATAATCTCTCTTTTCCTTCCCATTATATATGTATATTAATAAAAATATTTTAGCTGGTCTTGAAATTAGATTATATTCGCCTTCTAAACTATAAAGGAAATAAAAAATGAGCCTTAATATATTAAGACTTATAATTTTAAATGGAACTATACAATTGTCTTCATAAAGCATAATTTACAACCACTATCAAACATAATTTGAAAATATTTGAAGTCCTAAATATCTCCATAAGGAATCATTGTAATAGGAGTAGTTGCAATATATTTTGCTACTTGTATATGGAGTCTGTTTTGCATCATTTTCTTTCTCCAATACACTTATAACTAATTTCTTTCATAGTATTGTATTACCAAAATATTACTTATAGGTGTATTATTTTTTATACTTATATTGACTTTATGATAAAAGTCTTTTAACTTGTAGGCTTGTTCGATTGTAGATGTAGCACAATAGATATTCCTCCGCCATAATAATTAAAAGAGATTTTGGGATTTCTCTCTAAGGTACTACATTAAAATGTATTCCCCATAGATTTTCTGCATTGACTCTATTTATCAAAAGTTTCTTCTTTTGCAGTTAAATAAAAAAATAAACACATGAATCCCTGATTTAACAGAAATCATGTGTTTGTTTTCATAAATTATCTTTATATGTTGTCATTATCCGAAATGAGTCTAAAACCTCATTATTATTACTTAATTGGTGCAGGTGACGGGACTTGAACCCGTACGCTATAAAACACACGCGTCTGAGACGTGCCTGTCTGCCAATTCCAGCACACCTGCTCTAAATGTCATAATAATATGATAATTAATTTCCACCTATTTGTCAATCGTTTTTTTTTGAATAATTTTTCTAATTGTACAATCTTTAGGATATGATGCTTTTCAACTGTCAGTTTCCATAAATATTATGAACGCCGTTAATATCACCGGTATAAAGATCTCTTTTATATGTTTCTCCATAGTCTGAATAACCGTACATGGTTTCTAACATATCACTATCACTATAGAGATCATCTAATCCTACAACATGTCCAAATTCATGGGTAGCGATATTTTGAATGTCCATTACATTTGAATTATAAGATGCATTTCCCCATGAGTACTTTGTATTGAAAAGCATATCAAATTCTGTGACCTTCATGGTAGCCGTATTATACCAAATTGAGGTTACAGCTATAACTTGTGGGTTTCCTCTGTACTTATCAAAAGTGATTACATTTTTTCCATCATATTTCCCGTATTTAGCAGTTGTACCTCCAAGAATTCCGCCAAACAATTTTGCACTTGTTTCACTATCCCAGGTTGAAGCAGATGTTTCTAAAGTTGATGCGATACCTTTAGGCGCATTGGAGTAATTTATATAGTACTTAATGGGATTCGAAGTGTCGATACTTATTCCCATAAGACCATACCCTCCACTGTCTGTGGATTGTGCTGCAAAGGTTTGTCCAATAATTTTATAGTGCAGGATTTCAATATGTTTTATTTGGGAATTGTCACTATTACCAATTTGTTGAATATTTTGTATAGTTTGAGCAGATGCACGAATAGCCAATGAAGTAGAACTAACTGAAAGTGTAAATAGTAATGTAATAATCATGGAAGTAAGCCATAAAGTTTTTTTCTTCATTATGAACATCTCCTTAATATTAATATTTACACTTTTATTATACCATATCTGGTATTATTCATCTAATGATTAAAGTCCGGAATCTTGTACTTAATAATTCAGGTAAATCCGTATTCTCCCTTATATATTTAGGGGCAGCGGATGAGCAGGCTGTTATTACTTTTATGACTTCATCTGCATCTGCAGGAGATCAGAATCACTACTGACCTTGGCTCTAATTGAATACTGGTTCTAACCTGAAGCATTTCTTCAGGATTTTCAGCAAAATCCTGTCCTTCTGACAGAGCAGTGTTCACAACTCTTCTCCACTCATACCCTTCAGGCAATGCAGGAAGATTCACTTTTTGATTCTCCCAGTAAGCATTGATAGATATATATATTATATCATCATCATTTCCAGCAGCATTTCTCCCGGCAAACATAACCCCCAGAACATGGGTATCATAAGATTGATCCAGATACCATGGCTCATTGCCGTGTTTACTGAAGTGAGGCAATCCGCATTTTGAAGGTTTTGTACTGTCCCTGAGTAAAGGATGATCTTTTCTGAACTTTATCATATTCTTGAAAAACTTGAATATTTCCTTATTCTTTTTCAGCATGTTCCAATCCAGCCAGGAGATTTCATTGTCCTGACAGTATGGATTGTTGTTTCCTTTTTGTGTATTGCAGAATTCATCTCCTGCCAGAAACATTGGAGTCCCCTGACTTGAAAACAACACAGCACAAGCATTTTTAATAAGTTTTTTACGGAGATTCAGAATTTCCTGATTATCAGTTTCACCCTCAACACCGCAGTTCCAGCTGTAGTTGATATTTTCTCCGTCTGTATTGTCCCATCCATTGGCTTCATTATGCTTAACATTGTAGGAATACAGATCATTCAAAGTAAACCCATCATGGCAGGTAATAAAATTCACGCTGACATTTTCTCCCCTGTGTACCGGATCGTAAAGATCGTGGGAACCAGCTATGCGTTCTGCAACTGTATGTGCAAGTCCTCCATCCCCTTTAAGGAATCTGCGGAGATCATCCCTGTACTTACCGTTCCATTCTGCCCATCTGCTCCAGGAAGGAAAGCTCCCTACCTGATATAAACCTCCTGCATCCCAGGCTTCAGCAATAAGATAGACATTTGCAAGTATAGGATCAAAGGCAAGCTGCCTCAGAAGGGGAGGCTGACTCATGGGTGATCCATCATCATTTCGCCCCAGGATGGATGCGAGGTCAAACCTAAATCCGTCTACCCTATATTCTGTTACCCAATGGCGCAGACAATCCACTATCATATTTTGAACTACAGGATGATTGCAGTTCAGCGTATTTTTACATCCTGTGAAATCATAGTATTTTCCCTGGGGAGTAATCATGTAATAAACATTATTATCAATTCCCTTGAAGGAAATGTATGGTCCATTTTCATCTCCCTCAGCTGTATGGTTAAAAACAACATCAAGAATAACTTTTATACAATTATCATGTAACAATTTAATTAATAACTTCAGACAATCCCCTTCCCTGTTATATTCTTTTCTTGCAGAATAACTGGTATTGGGCGCAAAAAAGCTCACAGCATTATAGCCCCAATAGTCGAGTAATTTTTTGCCGTTTACAGTACGCATATCATTCATTTCATCAAACTCAAAAATCGGCATCAGCTCAACTGCATTAACCCCAAGTTCCATTAAATAAGTTATTTTTTCAGCAATTCCTTCAAAAGTTCCGGGATATCTTACTCCTGAGGATTGATGCTTTGTAAAGCCACGAACATGCATCTCATAGATAATCAGTTCCTTCATGGGCTTTACAAGCTGACTGCAGTTTCCCCAATCAAAATCGGTCACAACCACCCTTGATCTGTATCCATGAATGCACTTGGATTTAATTCCCCACTTGTTTTGGCCGGCAACTGCCTTTCCATAAGGGTCTAAGAGGTACTTAGTCTTGTCAAAGATCAAACCTTTTTCAAGATCAAATGGTCCATCCACACTGAAGGCATAATCAAAATCCTCAACAGACAATCCAAAGACAATCATTGAATACACATTTCCTATCCGGTAACTTTCCGGGAAAGGGATTACAGCATAAGGTTCAGATCCATTAGGTTTAAACAACACCAGACTGCAGGAAGTGGCATTTTGAGAGTAAAGAGTGAAGCTGACTCCTCCTGGAACAGGCACAGCTCCATTCCTGAGAAATAATCCCGGACGAATTTTAAATCCGCATTCTTCATCCAGCGGAATAAGCTTCTTGCTGAAATCCTTTTCGAAGTAATTGGAGTCAATTATATTTCCTGATTTATGAATTTTCATGGACTATCACCTCTATTAAGTATAATTATAGCAGAATATTCAGAGAATTTTCTGAAAACATTATTTTAGTCTATATTATAGTTTATTAATAAAGTATTGATTTACCATAAAAAGCTGCTGCAAATTAACTATATATTTTGCAGCAGCTGATATTATTGTGATTTCAGGACAGTTCCCCCCAGCCACTTAAGTATATCATTTATCACCTCATCCCTGTTTCTTTCTTTCAGCATTACGTGGCGTCCTTCAGGATACAGTTTGTATTGAACATTTTTTATTCCTGATTTTTTGTACATCTTGATAAGTTTCATGACACCTTTAACATAACCACCTACAGGGTCCTTTTCTCCGCTGAAGATATATACAGGCAGATCATGAGGGATATTTTTTATCCTTCCATTATTATGGAGACTGGCAAGTTCCTTAAAGTACTCATAATAGAAGCCTGCTGTACATATAAATCCGCACAATTGGTCATTAACATATATGTCAACCTGTTCTTCATCTCTGCTTAGCCAGTCAAAATCAGTTCTTGATGGTTTGAATCCCCTGTTAAACATTCCAAAGACCAGGCTGTTCATAAAAGAACTTCTTGTATTGGTTCCCTGTATCTTTACAACAGCTGAAGAAACTATAGAAGCCAGCTTATAAAGCATACTTTTTCCTGAAGAACCTGAAAGAATACAACCTCCTATTTCAGTTCCGAATCTGGTTATATAACTTTGTGCCAGGTGTGAACCCATACTGTGCCCCAAAAGAATTACCGGTATACCGGGATTATCATTCTTTATAATCTGAGTCAGAAGAAATAAATTCTCTACGCAGTTATTAAAACCATTTTCCGTGAAGTGTCCTAGTTCTTCCTGGCATACAGCTGTTTTTCCATGACCTTCATGATCATTTATATAAACCCCATAACCATTATCAACAAGTATTTCAGCAAAATCTTCATACCTTTCAGAATGTTCTGCCATGCCGTGGGCAATTTGTATTATTGCTCTTATATTGCTGTCCGGCATCCACTTATATGCCTGTATTAAATTTCCCTTATAATCCTTGAAAGTTAATTGTTCCTTAACCATATCTTTCGTACCCTACTCCCATAACCAAACAAGGCTATGATCCTTCTTCAAATTGTTATATGTTTGATAATATTATGCATAGTTAGAAGCGTGGGGTCAATACATTTAATTTCTCTGTACGATTATATAAAAATAAAAGCAGACTCCTGAGAATCTGCTTTTTATATTAATATGTACATAAAGGAATCCTAACTACATATTAAATACATCTTTTATCAGCAGGAGCCCTACAATACCCATCACTAATGCTGCAAGTATACCTGCCCCATTTCCTAGCGGCCTGTTTGTGTATTTCCCCATAACCTTTTTATTGTTTCCGATGTATAAAATAATAACCATCAAAGGCGGAGCCATAATACCATTGATTGCTGCTGTATAGTACAGAGCCCTCATAGGTTCAATTCCTATGAAATTAATCATAAGCCCTACTAATGTAGCTATGGAAATTGCCCCATAGAATCCGTGGGCTTCTTTCAGTTTTTTTCCTAATCCTGCTTTCCAGCCTATCAGTTCAGATATGGCATAAGATGATGAACCTGCAAGCACAGGCACTCCCAGAAGCCCGGTTCCTATAATACCTGCAGCAAAGAACAGGTAGGCGAAATCACCTGCCAAGGGTCTCAGGGCCTGAGCTGCCTCAGGAGCAGAGTTTATCGTTGTTATTCCTGAAGCGTTTAGAGTTCCTGCAGTTGTAAGCACAATCATAAAAGCAGATAACGCAGTATATATCATTCCAAAAATAGTGTCAACTTTCATTGACTTTACATCCTTATATTTTATATGGGGTTTCCCTATGCCTATTTCTTTTATTTTATGTTCAACAATTTCCTTCTCCACTTCTTCATCAGCCTGCCAGAAAAATAAGTAAGGAGATATTGTGGTACCCAAAAATGCTGTAACATTAAGTATATAATCTTTATTTGTGGCAAAGTTGGGGATTATAGAATGCCGGATAACCGCTCCCCAATCTTGTTGTATCATGAATGCTGTCCCATAGTAAACAAAAAGGGAGAGGGTAAAAAACATTAAAATTTTTGAATAGATTCTGTATTCCAGAAAGATTTCCAGAATCAGTGTAACCGTTGTCATAAACAGAATCCAAAATATATAAGACATACCAAAGATCATCTGAGCTGAAGCAGCCATGGCTCCTAAATCAGCCCCAATATTTACTGTGTTTGCAATAATCAATAAGGAAACAGCCATGTAATTTACCCATTTAGGGCAGTATTCTCTCATAACACCAGTAAGGCCTTTGCCTGTTACAAGACCTATTCTGCCGCACATTTCCTGGATTGCAATTGCAAAAATACATGAAATAGGAGACAGCCATAGTTGATTGTATCCGAACATTGCCCCGGTTTGAGAGTAAGTAGCTATTCCGGAGGGATCATCGTCAGAAGCCCCGGTAATAATTCCAGGACCAAGTTTTTTTAAGAATGTTTTTATTTTTCGCAATATGCCCACCTTAAAGCACCCCTTATCAGTCACATTTGAAAATAGTGTTCATCATTAAAATTGATTTTAAAAAACATCTTATATTTTTTCCAACTGCAGCGTTTAAAATTCAGCTGTATATTTCACTTTAATTTTATCATCTTGCCCTTAAAGAGTAAATGAAATTAAGGCTTCCAGATTATCTTAAGCCTTTAATCATTAACATGCTGTCAATACAATAAAAATATAAACCCTGCAAAAATATTTACACAGGGTTTATAAATTAAAATATGTACAGTCTCCTCTTCATATATATTCATAGAATTATCTATTTAACTGCTCATTGTATATAAGATTTGAAAGGTCAGCAATCAGTTCATCTGCATCAGAAACACCATTTGTATACATTACAAATATGTACGGCTTGTCCGTAAAAATAATACCCACGTCATTTGTATATGAACCGTAATTGCCTATCTTATGGGCAGTTATTTCCTGAGGTATGTACTTGTCAATTCTGTCATGAAATATTGTCTGCTTCATGATACTGATAAGGTGTGAATAATTTGCATCATCTTTATTGTCATAAATCTTTTTCAACAGCAGGAATTCCTCTTCAGGGGTTATTACATTCTTTGTGATATCAATGCCTGTAGTTCCAGTAATATAACCTACTTGCTTCCTTACAGAATTTGCCCCTCCCAGATAGCTGCTTACCATATTTGTGGCAATATTGTCTGAATAAATAATTGAATAATCCAGTAACTTCTGAATAGGAACCGGATTTGCCAGTGTTGCACTTATCTGGTTCTGCAGTACGCCTGTCCCAGATTCATAATAGCCGCTGTTGTACCAGATAGTTGAACTCAGGTCTAACTCCCCACTATTTGCCAAATCGTAGGCAACTACATTCATGCCTACTTTATATGTACTTGCTGCAACACATACCATATCTTCATTAATAGCAATTTTTTTCCCGGTTGTTATGTCATAGAAAAGGAACCCAACCCTGTTTATATTACCTTCA
>JBEHWK010000105.1:0-11741 GCA_040217795.1 Clostridiaceae bacterium | reverse complement strand
ACTGCATGATCTTTGAAATAATTCATAGCCTCTTTCATCACAGCATCTTCAACTTTATTATAATCCATAATAACCTCCTGCTTCCATGTTTTTTCATTAGTTATTATTTCCACTTTCACGAACATACATTCGCATTTTCTGAAAATTTCTATTTCTAACTAAAGTGAAAGATTAACTTCCAGTTTGTAAAACTAAATTCCATAGATGCAGAAATTAGTCTTATACGTGTTATTTGTTATAATTACAAATCTTTGCAATACTAAATTCCGCTCAAGTCATAAAACGGAATTTACAAATTCATTTTAGGGAATCTAAAAGGGAGCGTTGCAAAACCTGATACTCAGTTTTGCGACACTCCCTAGAAAAATAATTTTTGAAAAACACTGGACCAATAGGGAACTAGGAACTGCTTACCGAGTCGTAAATCTTATATTTGTAAATGCTACATTTGCATTACAAGCACCCAATCCAAGGTATCCAGATGTAAAGAAGTTTTGTTCTCCATCATATATTACTTGATTATTTATTGTGTATTTTAAATGCATTCCTTTAACTTCTGTTTTTAAATGATATTTACCGTCTGTTGACTTGCCCAAATCATCAAGATTACCTGCTTTAATACCACCTTTTCCAAAAGTAAATAAATTATATGTGTTGTTACGAATAACATTCGCTATAAGACTGCCATCACCTTGTGGATTATCTTTGCTTTGAGCGAATAATACTAACTCTGCAACATCACCACTTAATATGTCAGCATCAGCTTCAAAAGTATATGTTGTATCTGGATTTTTTACTATATCAATTTTAGTATCTGAAATTGAAAATCCATCACCACTTACATTTACCTCATAAGCACCATTTTTAACATACCAATTTCCGTTATGTGTTTGGAAATTAGTTAACCCGTTAACTAATCCCGCAACTGTTTCCGGATCACGTTCATAGGCCTCTACACTAACATCTTGTTTAAGATTACTATTTGCAGCAGAAGTTGCAGTTAATGTTGTTGCTCCTGAATTAATCACTTCAAATGTTGCTTTATTACCATCTTTACTTAAGAGTTGTACTACATTAGGATCTGCAATTGACCAGTTCACCGTTTGATTAGAATAAACAGTGAATGTGTCTCCCTTACTTTGTTCAAACGCTGTCTTATTTAATTCTAAGGTTGAAGTGTCACTTACTGCTTTATTAAGACGTACATTTGTAAATTCTACTTTTGCATTACATACACCTAATCCAAAGTATCCAGCATCATAAGAAGTTTGATCGCCTTCCCCTAGAAACACGTCATTAATCCAATATTTTATATGATTTCCTTTTAACTCTACCTTTAAACGGTAAATATTATCTGGCGCTGGATCAATATGACCACTCAATATATTTTTACCTCCTGGAAAATCAAATACCCTCCAGGTTCCATCTTTAATAATATTAGCTACTATACTTCCCTTGCTCGCATCTCTTTCTTTAGATAACAATACTAAATCAGCAACATCTCCACCATCTAAAATCTTAGCATCTGCTGTAAAAGTATAAGTTGCAGTTGGATCACTCATTTGATCTGAAATAGCAAATCCGTCCCCACTCTTAACTGCGTCGCCTATATAAGCATTATTCTCAACATACCAGTTTCCACCAAAGCTTTGGAAATTAGTTAAATCTGAAATATCTGAAGTCACAGTACGATTGTAAACGCTCAAAGTGGATTTTGCAGAAGATCTTCCATCTTTAGAGATTGCAGTTAAATCTGTAGTTCCTTTTCCTGTTACTTCAAAGGTTGTTTTAGTATCATCTTGACTTATAATTTTAGCAATGCTTGGATCTGAAATTTTCCAATTAACTCCTTGAGCTGCTGTTGAAGGAATCGTTGCTGTGTAAATAGTGAATTGCTCTCCCATTTCCTTAGTAAAGTTTGATTCACTTAATGATAATAAAACTGATTTTTTTCCTTTAACATCGTTATTCCAAATTCCCTTTAATGGATAGTAATTAATTGTCGCTTTTGCATTTCCCCCAAGAGAATATACTTCTATTCCTTGACTAGTACGATTAGGGAATATTTGTGCCGTACCACATACCTCTCCGTTATCTCCATATACTTCAACAGAAGATGCATCAACAAAAATATGCAATTGAATTTTACCATCTGCTGTTTTATTCATTTTACTGCTATATGATTGTAAGAATGACCCTGAATTACCTGGAGCTTTTCCTGATTTTGAACGATCAAGTGTTACTTCTCCTGATTGGATATTATATTTAACTGTTGTTTCTTGACCTGCATCTTTTCCAACTCTCAATTTAAATCCGACTTCTGTTGCGGTTTTATCTGGCTCAAACTCTGCAACTATTTCATATTGACTTCCTTGTATATTACTCATAATATTAGGTTGATCTGGAGAAATTGTAACATTGTCAAAGGTTACAGGTGCTCGACGTAGACTTTCATACTCCTTGATTGGTTGTTGTACTAGACGAATTCCATCTGCTGTATTAACTAATTTTAATTCATTTTGCAAAGTATATTGTCCATTAAAAGTATTTGTTATTTTACCAATGCTTTGACAATAATCCCAATTGTTCATCCAATTGATCATAATTCTTCTGCCATCTGGTGTGCCATTTTCATCTGTTCCATAGTAAGTTTGTGCTGCATATGAATCTTTAGCGAAATTCATAGGTAACCGTTCATCATTATCCTGAACAAATGTCCAAACTCCATCTACTTCTTTAAAGTCACCAACACGATAGTATCTTCCACCTTCACTTAATACCCATTTTTCTTCATCAGTGCCTTCAACTTTTAATTTGTAAAAATCCGGGCACTCTGTCGTAATTTCTGACTGCATAGCTTCTGGTTTCCAATTTTTTAAATCTGTTGATGAGAAAAATCTTAATGGTCCACCTGCTACTACCATCATCCACTTATGAGCTTCTTCATTATAAAATACTTTAGGATCTCTAAAATCTCTATTTTGTAATGGATCATCCTCTACTGATAAAACTGGATTTCCTATTTTTCCCGAATTTCCTTTATATTTAATCCAAGTTCTTCCATTATCTTTACTATATGCAACACATTGTTCTTCTATTTTAGGATTATCTTCAATATGTTGAGTGTAAATTGCAACTAAACCTCCACCTTTAATTCCATCAAAGAAACCACTAGTATTATCTTTATCTACAACTGCGGATCCAGAATAAATCCAATCTCTACCATCACCTTCTGAAACATCACCTGGTTCTATTGCTATACCGAGTTCTTCCCAATGAATTAAATCTTTACTAACTGCATGTCCCCAATGCATTGGTCCCCATACGACATCATCTGGATAATATTGATAGAATAAATGATATTCTCCATTAAAGTAAACCATTCCATTCGGATCATTTCCCCATGCCTTAGCAACAGAGAAATGATACTGTTCACGATAATTCTCTAAATAGTTTGTTTCTGTCCCTGTATCAGCATCATTATGAACTTGACCATTGTCATTAAGATCGCCGCTGCTGCCGCCATTACCGTTACTATTCGAATTATTTTGTCCACCATTTACCACTGGTGGTTTATTTATTGTATTACCTCTTATTGCAATACCATTTGAATCATATGCTTTAGATGATGCCGGTATACCTATTCCTATTTTAGATGCTTGTGGTGTTTCTATTCCACTTTGAGATACTTGAGGTGTATCTATTCCTTTTTCGATTGATTTTGGTATATCTATTCCAATTTCTTTCCCATTATGACTAAAAGTATAATTTTTCCCAGCTACGAATATCAATGTTCCCATTGTTGTCGTTGCTACTGTAAAAGCTAATAATTTCAACTTTAACTTCTTCATTATTATCCCCTTTTCTATATAGTAATATAGAACCTGTATTATTAAGAGTTTTAATATTGTATATTAGTTCTTATTGTAATATTCCAGAAGGATCAGCCTCTCCTCCAAGTGCTGGTTGAGAGACTGACACTTTCGTTAAAAATCCTTTTATCTTTAAAATAAAATCATATCACAGTTACTCCCATATAGACTTCATCTCCCATATATCTAATGATTTCACCTTTAATAATTTCCCTTTAATCAAATTAAACACTATGTTTTCACTATCCTCCCTGACTGGATATACTCTTGTTGATATAGTTTCTTTGTAATTTGCAAAAACTTCGATTGTTGAGTGGTCCACAAAAATATGCAGCTTTAAATTTTCATCCTTGTCCAATATTATTTTTCCACTTAACTCCGAATCATGACAAAGTCCTGATAAGCTTGATTTTTTTCTATTCACTGAAAAACTGTTTTTATCAGAATCATATATAATAGATGTCTTCTCTTCACCATTTTCTGATGCCAAAACATCTATTGAAAAACTCGTTAATTGGTCTATTGTTTCAATCTCAGCAATTACTTCCAAAGCCTTGCCTTTTGCATCAGGAAGCCAGCTTTCTGTGATTTCTACATTTTCATATCTTTTATGATTCGTTCTAAGGGCTTCCAACTCCTTAACTGGTTTCATATATAGCATGTTATTTTCTATTTCCAATATTCTAGGTAATGACTGAACTCCTGACCATTCACCGCATTGGTTAAATTCACCTCTTGCAACATCTGTCAACCATCCCCACATTATTCTTCTTCCAGAACTGTCTGATAAAGAATTTGGCGCGTAGAAACCTTCCCATCCGCTATAGTCCAATGTACTCACATACTCAGTTACAAATTTATAATCCTTATTTATTGTACCTATGCGATACTGCACCTGCTCATTTGGAGAATATACAAGTACATACTTGTCCCCAAGTTTAAAGCAGTTAGGACACTCCCATATTTCATCCTTCTCTTCTTCTGCCAATATGTTTAGAAACTCCCAATTTTTCAGATCAGCAGAGCGGTATATCAACGCACATCCCTTTTTATTATGGCTTCCTCCGACTACCATGAACCAGCTTTCATCCTCTTTCCATACAAACGGATCACGCCACTCCTTTATTTCTATTCCACCATGTATATCAAGTGTAAGCACAGGATTATCATCGTACTTTTCCCAGGTTACCATGTCATCTTTACTTATGGCCATCCATTGTTCAGCACCGGTGGACTGATGTCTTTTACCTTCTCCGATGCTTGTATAAAAAATTGTAGGCTCATCGCCATTAATTACTGCACAACCGGAAAAACAATGCAGTTCCCCTTTATCTTCAGATGGATATAAGGCTATGGGCATATGTTCCCAATGGACCAAATCCTTACTTTTAGCATGTCCCCAATGTATTGTTCCCCAACTGTATCCATTGGGATTATATTGATAGAAAAGATGGTACTCTCCCTTATAAAAAACCACCCCATTAGGATCATTCATCCAATTTTTCTCAGGTAAAAAATGATATATAGGTCTATATAAATTCATATTCTTGTCCTCCTAAATATTGTTCATTAATCTGTTTATTTCTCGAAGTTCCGGCATTGCTGGTATAGCCCCTGTTTTTGTTGTTGCCAGAGCTCCTAATGCATTTGCGAACCTGACTGCCTCTTCAAGTTCTTTAATGCTTATTTCATTCAGGTTCTTATTTATTTCCAATATTGAATACAGCAATCCTCCTAAAAATCCATCTCCAGCCCCGGTAGTATCAATAGTGTTGACTTTATAACCGCTTATTTTACCAGTATCATTTCCTTTTCTATAGAAGCAGCCTTCACTGCCTAATGTTACACAAATAATATCAATGCTGTAATCACTCATTAGAATTTCAGTTCCCTTGACTAAATCTTTTGAGTCAGTTATAAACTCCAATTCTTCTTCTGATATTTTTATTATATTTGCGTATTTCATGCCGACTGAAATCACTTCTTTCGCTTCAACAAGGTCTTTCCATAGAGCCGGGCGAAGGTTGGGATCAAAGGATATTATTTTATCATTATCTTTTGCTGTATTAACAGCTTTCAATGTAGCACTTCTAACAGGCTCATCAGTCATTGAAACAGAGCCAAAGTGAAAGATTCTTGAATTCATGATAATATCCTCATCAATTTCATTAACATTTAACATCATATCCGCCCCGGGATTTCTATAAAAACTGAAGGTCCTATCACCCTGTTCATCCAGGTGAACAAAAGCAAGAGTTGTCTTAATATCTTCTGAAAAAACAAGTCCATTTGTATCTATATCAGTTTCATTTAATACATTTTTAAGAAATTGACCGAAGTTATCGTTCCCGACTTTCCCGATAAAAGCTGTTTTTCTTCCTAATTTTGATAATGCTGCCAGTACATTTGCTGGAGCTCCTCCAGGATTACATTCAAATAAGAAATTCCCCTTTTGAGATTTGCCATAAGGTGCAAAATCAATTAACAATTCACCTAATGCTGCTACGTCATACATAATTTAAACACCATCCTAATGATCATATTTTAGTCGCTTTCGGAATTCCATAAGCGTTGATTTTTCTATTTTTATAGTTATACTTTTATATTTTCCTCTACAATAAACCTAACTTACTACATTAATTAATACCAAGATTAATTTATTAATATATTCATGTAATTCCCAGTCTTTCATCACAATTATGTTTTTATGCGGAAATCCTAAATATACTTCCATTTCTTTAATAATTCTCAAAGTATCAGGGTCACGTGGAAAAATAATGTTAATGTTTTCTTTCATCCTTTGTTATACTATGCCTCCATTAATTTAATGCATTTAGTCACTTATGGAAGTGAATATCAACTTCAGAAAATCAGTTAGTTTTTTGAACCAGTTCCAGCAATACCCTGCACATAATATTTCTGCATGAATAAAAATATTATAAGCACTGGCAAAGTTACAAAGGTTAAAGCTGCCATTATATGGCCATAGTTTACAGGCTGCAGACTAAATAATGTACTCATAGCCATTTGTATTGTTTGTTTTGAAGGGTCTGAAATTATCATTACAGGCCATATGAAATCATTCCAGAATGCAATAAATATCAAAATTGCCACTGTAGCATAAATCGGCTTTGCGAGAGGCATTATTAATCTGAAAAATATTGTGAAGTCTCCGGCTCCATCTATCCTTGCAGCTTCCTCTATCTCCTTAGGTATACCGTTGAATGTTTGTCTAAACAGGAATATATAGAACGGGTTGGCAATAACAGGTATAATCAAGCCCAAATAACTATTAATCCAGCCAAGCTTATATACTATTGAGAACAGAGGCAACATTATTGTCTGCCCTGGAATTATGATCATAGCTACTAAAATAGAAAAAATTAAATTTTTAAATGGGAAATCCAATCTGGCAAAAGCATACCCTGCCATAGAATTTATTATCAAACTTAAAACAATAATTATTGAAATATAAAACAATGAGTTAAATTCTGCCTTTATTATAGGCAATCTATGAAGCACCTCAATATAATTTTGAAAATAATCTTTACTTAAAGCAGGCAACTGGAATGCTTTTATGCTCTGTAAATCTCTCATGATAGATGTTTCTGGTTTAAATGAAGAAACCACCATCCAAATTAAAGGGAACATAAATAATAAAGCCACACCTGTAAGAACTGCCAAAAACAATATATTACTTATCAACCTTGAATTTTTTTTATTCATATTCATTTTCTACCTCCTTAAGATAGTTCAATAAGACTAGTTATTCTTCCTTTGCTGTGAGCTTTCTCTGAACCAAACCAATAATTAAAACCATTGCAGTAAAAATTACCGCCATTGCTGATCCATAACCCATATTTCTAAACTTGTACCCATTCTGATAAATCTCATAAACTATTGTTATAGTGGAATTTTGAGGCCCTCCCTGTGTCATCATCATAGGCTGTATCAAAAGCTGAAAGGCTGAAATTGTAATAGTTAAAAATAAAAATATAGAAATATCTTTAAGTCCAGGCAGTGTGATATTAATGAATTTTTGCAATCTACTTGCCCCATCTATATCTGCTGCTTCATATAAGTACTCAGGAATATCCTGTAGCCCAGCTAAAAATATCATCATCTGAAATCCTGCTCCCTGCCAGGCTGACATGAATATAATTGAGTTCATAGCTTGAGCCGTACTTGACAAAAAAGGTTGTGGTGGTATGCCGATCATTCCAAGCATAGAATTCAATAAACCATTATTAGGATTATATATAAATATCCATAAAGTTGATATAACGACTAATGACAGGACTGTAGGTGAGAAAAATGCCAATCTGAAAATTTGAATTCCTCTCATTTTTCTATTAACTAGTAATGCCAGCCCTAATGCTAACACCAACTGCAGCGGCACTACAATTATTGCAAAATAAAATGTATTGATTATGCTTTTTTTGAATACACCATCTGAAAATAATCTTATGAAATTATCAATCCCAATAAAGGATATCTCATTAGGCTTTAGTATGTTGTAGTTTGTAAAACTGTAATAAAGGGACAATAAAAAAGGAATAAAAAGAAATGTCGTTAATAAAATCATTGCCGGAAGTATAAAGGAAATTGATGAAATATTTTTCTTAATTACTTGCTTATTAATATTATTTATCATAAATATCACCTCTCTACATTATTTAGACTAATACTGACCTTGCGTCTCAGAATATATTAATAATCCAAGAATACGTATTCTCATTTTTTATTTAAATACTCTATAAACCATCTTTATAGAGTATTATTCTCATATACTATATCCAGTTGTTTTTATACTGGATTCTCTTACAACAATTCTCGGTTCCAGCAAAATATGATTTTCTTCTTTATTCTTTTTATCGTTTATTTTATCAATCAACATTTCAACAGATTTTCTTCCAATTTCCTCAACAGGCTGTGCCACACTGCTGATTGACGGACTTACTTCCTTGCTTATAAAGGTGTTGTCAAATCCCACCAAGGCTACTTTTTCAGGAACCTTAACCTTACATTCCTTAAGAGTGTGCAGTACAAGTAATGCTTCTATGTCATTATAGGCAAATATACCTATTCCATTTTCATTTTGTGAGTTTTTTGAGATAAATTCTTTTAATTCCTTATGTTTTGAATCAGCTTTACTATTTTTCACCGCAAAAACATCATGTTCCACGTTGAATCCGGCATTCTGTATTTCGTCCTTAAATCCCCTGTATTTTTCATCCTTTTCATCTCCCATAAAAACAAACTTGGAGTAGCCCATTTTTATAAGATGCTTGGCAACTTCTTTTCCTGAATTGTAATGAGAGATTGAAATGCAGCTAAAGCCCTTCACATCTTGTGTAATTACAACTACCGGTGTTTCCATGTTTTTTAACGTTTTAAAATACTTGTCTTCAGGATTGGTTGGAACAATTAAAATTCCATCTGCATTATAACTTCTTAATATATTGATATACTTTTTTTCCTTGTCCAAATTCCAGTCTGTATTGCATAATATTATGCTATATCCATATTTCAAAGCTTCACTTTCAACAGCTTTTATTACATCAGAAAAGAATGGATTGGAAATATCCGTAATGATTACTCCTATAAGAAGAGACCTGTTGCTTGCCAAACTTTGTGCAATAACGTTTGGCTGATAGTCAAGTTTTCTCACCCATTCCATTACTGCCATCCTGATTTCAGGATTAACTGAAGGATTCCCGCTCATGACCCTGGAGACAGTAGCTTGTGATACACCTGCTTTTTTAGCAATTTCTTTCATAGTAACCATTTTAATCCCTCCATTCGTGTTATGTAGTCACGATAATAAATTCACTCACAACTTTAGCATTTAACATTTTCCTTGTCAACATTTTCATTCGCACTAAAAATGTTTTTTATAGGCAGGATGAAAGAAACTCATTTCTTCATCCTGCTGTATTTCACACTACTTTAACTGGGCGTCAATTTGCTGTGCTGCAGCATCTAATGCTTTCTTTGGATCCATTCCATTAACAGCATTTGCTATGGCCTTGGCAAATTGATCTGATAATACCGGATAATTTTTAGTAGCTGGTCTAGTCTCAGCTGTATTTTTTAGTTGGTCTGCAACTACGCTCATTGGCAATGTTTTATATTCAGAAATCTTATCAAATGCGCTCTTTCTTGCAGGAGGCATTCCGGTAGCTTTGTACATATCAACACTTGAATCCGTGCTTGTCATGTACTTAATAACTTCTGCAGCAGCGGCCTGTTTATCATCTGTACAGTTCTTACTCATATAGAATCCCCAAGTACCACATGGTGATACTGCTTTAGCACCATTTCCACTTATTGGGTATGGCATGATTCCCCAATTTAAATCTTTATATTTAGCTAAAGTTGCTGGTTCCCAAGTTCCTGAAAGCAGCATAGCAGCTTTACCTTCTTCAAAACTGTTGTCTACCGGAGTTTTGCTTGCTATTTTTTCATCTACTAATTTTTTGATGAAACTTACTGCATTTACAGCCTTATCACTATTTACATATCCGGTTGTTGTTTTTCCATCTTCTGAAATTATTGAACCTCCGCTTGACTGAACCATAGGCAGGAATGCATAAGTATTCCATTCTCCTCCCCAATTCAAGTGCATGTCTATTCCATAGACATCATTTCCTGTCAATTTTTTTGCATTAGCATATAATTGTTCTAAAGTCCAAGCCTCTTTTGTGCTTGTCGGAGCAGTAATTCCTGCTTTTGCAAACATGTCCTTGTTGTAATATATAGCTACTGATGAGTCCGCAACACCTAATCCATAAATTTTCCCATTGTATGTTCCTTGTTTTATGATATCTTGGTTAAAATCCGATAAGTCATTTTTGTCAAGATACTTATCTATCGGTAATATTATACCTGCATCTGCATCTGCTGCCACTGTCGGTCCATCAACAGTCAATAAATCCGGTAAAGAGTTTGTTGTAACCGCTGCATTGACCTTATCATCATATCCTGAAGCATCCCCAGTACGCGGTATAGCAGTAAGCTCAACATTTATCTTACCTTCATTTGCCTTATTAAAGTCTTCAATTTTCTGCTTATACAGTTTTCCCTCAGGAGAATCAGTTTCATGAACCCACATGGTAAGTTTCACTGTTCCATTTGCTCCGCTTGTTTTATTGGTACTTTTGCTGCTGCAGCCTGCCAGCGAAAATGCCATTACAGCTGCCATTGAAATAGATGCTATTGTTTTCAAACTAAATTTCATAATTGTTCCTCCTCATTTATTAAGTTATATTTTTTTATAAATGCTTATCTGAAAGATAATCGTGAATATTTTGTAATATATGAATACGTATTCTTGAATTCCATGTGTTTATTCTAACATCTCAAAAAGCTACATGTCAATGTTTACATTTAATTTTCAGAAGAATATTTTTTAGCGGTGTTATATATGGAAAAATCTAGACCCCTGGGGAACTAGGAGGGGACTGGAAGTCAACTCCTTGCTCAAATACTGGAGTAGAGTAAGTCGGAGGTTTTCCAGCACACGGCTTTCCGATATTCTTCTTTCTAAGACATTCAGTTTAGTAAGATAAGTGCACTATTCTTAGTTCCTTTAATTTCATCATTAACTCTCCTGTATATCTACATCTTTGCTTTAACTGTTTCTTATGCCTATACCATATTGTAAATCTCAATGACACATACCAATCTATTTTCTTCAGCTGTTGTTTAGCACTTCGATTCAAGCATGTTGGGGCAGCTAAGCATGCCCCAACAAGGGTTCGCGGTACCACCCGAATCTTGTCATATTTGCAGGCTTTGATTTCTGTCTGACATATTCATTTCAATATGGCTGTAACATCTGTTATAAATTCAAGTGTCTTCATTTCA
>JBEHWK010000104.1:0-11815 GCA_040217795.1 Clostridiaceae bacterium | reverse complement strand
CTAATGGATGCATTTTTATTAGCTCTTCCAAATGTGCTAAGAAAAAGGCTTGATTTGTGTACCAAAAACTAATCGAATTATCGTCAGCTATTGAATTTTCATGGTTTATAGAAACTATTCTTGTGCGAAGTTTAAGTTATTAATTTAATAATATTCTTTATAAATTAAGCATTGACACTTTTACGGCATGTCTATATAATAGGAAAAGTAAAAAAATGGTTACAAATTGTATTATTAAAAATTATTTTAATAAGTAATTGTGTACTGCACCGGGGGGATTTTATGAAAAAAACAAAAGTAAAGATTCTAGGTGCTTCATTAGCAGTTGCATTATTCAGCGTTAACATGGCTGGATGTACAGCTTCTAAGCAGGCATCAGTAAAAACAGCAGAGACTTACAGCAGAACTGAGATAATTACTTCTGCCAAAGATGCAAAGCAGTTGCTGGAAGATGGAAATAAGCGCTTTGTATCAGGAAATGTCTTAAACAAAAATATTTCCGATACTAGAAGAAAGGATCTTTCTGCAAATGGACAGCATCCATTTGCTGTAGTAGTAGGATGCTCAGATTCAAGAGTAGCTGCTGAGGAAATATTTGATCAAGGGTTAGGTGACATTTTTGTAGTTCGTGATGCAGGAAATGTAATTGACCCAATAGTTTTAGGCAGTATAGAATATGGTGCTGAACACCTGGGTTCACCTTTAATAGTAGTTCTTGGACATGAAAAATGTGGAGCAGTTAAAGCAACAGTTGATGGGGGAGAAGCTGCAGGAAGCATCGATTCTATAGTTGAAAAGATAAAGCCTTCCCTTGAAAAAGTAAAGGCGGCAGGTACTGCATCTGCTGATCTGGCGGAAAAAACAACTGATGAAAACATAAAGAATTCCATAGTTGATATTGAAAAAAGTCCGGTTATAAAGCATCTTGTTGAATCAGGAAAAGTTACAGTAGTTGGAGCAAAATATCATATTGAAACAGGTGAAGTTACTTTTATAGAGTAGGATTACCTTATTCCTTCAGATATGCTGTCGATTTTCTGAAATCGGCAGCATATTTTTTGTATAACTTAAATATAAAAAAGTAAAATTAAAGAGCCCCTATTAAGCATATGGCATTATATCTTCATAACTGGAATATCTTAATTACTAAGGAAGTGATTAGATGGGGGGGAAGTTATGTATACAGTGACACTAGATAGTTTTGTAGTACCAGTTCGTTATGCTGAAGAAGCTGCTTTATATATAAAAAAGGATTACACTTATGATATTGGTTTAAGAAAAAAACATCCAAATAGAAAGCGAACAGTAATAGGTGTATCATTGCCTACCCAAAGAGAAGAAAGATGGGTTAGGGATAAGGATACTATGGAATCATATGCTAAAGAAAAAGGGGTTGCTTTAAAAATAGAAATTGCTGATTTTGATTCGGCTAAGCAGGTTTCACAAGTAGAAAAACTGATATCACAGGGCATAGATGCATTGATTTTGGTGCCAATAGATCAATCCATTACAGCAGAGCTTGCTGATAAGGCTCATAAGGCAGGGATCAAGGTAATATCCTATGAGGAACTGATACAAAATAGTTATTTGGATATGAATGTTGCTTTTAATAAGCTAAGGGTTGGAGAGCTTCAGGGAGGGTTTCTTGTTAAGAAAGTTCCAAAAGGAAATTATATTATTATGTATGGAGATCCTGATACTGTGTTTAAGGAAGGTGCAATGGAATATATACAGCCTCTGGCCAATATAGGAAATATAAAGATTGTTGCGGATAAACCAATTAAAAACTGGGATCCAAAGATTGCTTATAACATAGTAAAAGAGGCTTTAATCGCTAATAAAAATAAAATTGATGCTATATTAGCACCCAATGATGCCACAGCGGGTGCTGCAATTGAAGCATTAAAAGAGCAAGGTTTGGCTGGCAAGGTAGCAGTAACAGGACAAGATGCGGAATTAGCTGCTGTCCGAAGGATAATTCAAGGAACTCAATCAATGACAGTATTCAAAGATACCAGGGAATTAGCCAGTAGGGCTATAGATGTTGCAATAAAACTAGTTAATGGAGAGTCAATAACTGCGGATACTAAGGTGAATAATGGCAAAATGGATGTACCTTCAATTCTTATTTCATCAGTTATTATAGATAGTTATAATATAAGGAGTGTTCTTATAAACAGTGGATATCTGAAGGCGGAAGACGTTTATAGAAGGAAATAACATAGTATATTAAAGCTGTCAATGACAAATAGGGTGTCCAGAAGACATCCTATTTGTTGTTTATAGGGGATATAGTTTACCACTTCCGTATAAAATAGAGCGTATCACTCCAGATTGGGAGTAACTCGGCATGGCAATTCCTCTGGGAAGACCTTTGCTGTACAGCAGCTCTGGAAGAAGTCCGCAATATGAACTGTTTTCATAATTGTGGTTAAAGTAGTGCCAGGCCAAAGGAGGATTTAAATCAGCTAAAAGCGCTTCTCCAAGCCAAAATGTAGGACCGGTCCAGGGACGCATATCTCCTTCTTCAGTAACCAGGCTTTCATGCCTCCATATTCCTCCCAGTAAGGGATCTTCTAAACGCTTTATTATCTGCACTATTGTAGGTTTCAGCCATTCCCTTGGAAATAAATCGAATTCTGTGAAAAATAATAATACGGAGGAATCCATTAATTTCTTTTCCAGTGAGCGATATACAACATTGTTTTTTACATTATTGGTTGCTATAGAATCTATAAGCTTCTTTGAGGTCTCATCATATAATCTTGTTTTTTCTGCATGCCCTAAAGACTGTGCCATAATTGCAGCTTTTGAAATTCCATAGGAGGAAATAGCAGATGTCCATGTCATGTGTTCAAAGGGTTCATTTAAATGAGGACCAAAGGTCTCCCATATGCCCGCGTCTTCTCTAACAAGTCCTGTTTCATCTATGTTTTTCATAATCCAGTCTGCACAATACTCTGCTACATTCCATGAATCTGAAAGAATCTGCTGGTTTTGTGTCAGGGACCAGATATTCCATATGCAATAGAGCAGCAGCCCCATTGTGTCATTTTCAAGTGCGTGCTCATTTGGAAATCCTGTGGTAACATTATAAGCGGCATAATAAGCTCCATCACTCCTTACTTTTAAAAGATTCAGTATTCTATATAATCCGGCTGTTGCTTCAGAAAAGTGCCTTAAGTATGCCAATGTGGTTATCATCCATATTCCATCCCGGATCCATACATTTCCCTGATAAGGTCTGAAGCCTGTAATAATAGGGGATCCATCCAGCTGCATACTCATTCTTAAAAGACTGCAGCTTACATTCCAGAAGTATTGCAGTCCTGGAGTAAGGGCAGGAGCGGGTATCCCTTTTTTTAACCATTCTCTCCATTCATTTAAGGAGTCAGTATACAAATTATTGATATTTGATTCTGCCCATTTAAGCTGCTTCAGTGCTTCTTCTCTGGAACTTCCCATGGCAAATATCAGATAAACAGGTTCACTATAGCCGGAAGCCGGCAAGGTTTGTTTTGAAATGAAGGTAACAAAGGTAGGAAGGGAGGAATGCTCAAATATGGTGGATTTTCCGCCAAGGACTGAAGCCTCCACCGGACCTGCAATTCCAAAGGAAGAAGGGGTTGCTGTTACTGCAAGCCATTGATCGTCACTTATTCTTGATAAAAATATGTTTTCAATTCTTTGGGCTGTGCTTTTTAAATGCACCACCGGAAAAATATCTGCCTCGGAGGCATTTCCCTTTACTGTCCTTACTTGTATTGAACGTACTAATACATTTGAATTCCAGGGACACCATGTTTTAGTTTTTACGGCTGTATTCCCCTTGTGGGAAATTACTTCATAAATTCCGGTACCTTGAACATATCGAGTTTTATCAATAGAAACTATTTCACCAACCTGACCAAGTACCTGTTTTACAATTCCATAGGGATCATACCAGAACTTTTCCCCTCTATCATGAGCCAGTACAAAAGAGCCCTCATCTCCAAAAATAGAATTGCTTAAATCATAATTTGGATAAAAAATCTGATTTAATATATCTACCGGCGTAAGCTTATTGTCAAAATATTGATATTGTTGAAACCATGCTAAAAGTCTTCTGTTTGAGGTAACAGCATGATTATTCTGGGATATTCCAATATAGTATTTCATTATACTCAACACCTTAAATTTTGTACTTTACATTATATTTAGCCTGTTATGTATATATTCTTCAGTAATTTCCGGAGAATTAAAATTTATGGTATTATTATCTTAACATAATGATAATTTAGCTTATGAGGAGGATGGAAATGAAAAAGGAAGAAAGACCTGTTAAGAACTCAGTCATAAAGTTATATGAGCATCAGGCAAAATATTATGAAACAGACCAGATGGGAATCATTCATCATTCCAATTATATCCGCTGGATGGAAGAAGCACGTGTGGATTTTTTTGAACAGCTTGGATATCCGTATAAAAGAATGGAGCAGGAAGGGATTATCAGTCCGGTTACATCAGTAAAATGTCAGTATAAGAGCAGGGTGCATTTTGATGATGTTGTGAGTATAGCAGTAACACTTAAAAAATATACAGGAGTTAAAATGCACCTGGGCTATGAAATGGTTAATAAAACAACAGGCCAGGTCTGTACAGTAGGAGAGAGTGAGCATTGTTTTATGAGTTCCGATAATAAAATAATATCCTTAAAAAAGAATCATCCTTTAATAGATAAGGTATTTCAGGAGCACATGGATAAATAAAGGGTCAGGCACGCTGTATAAAAAGTGGATGCGTGTCTGACCCCTTGCTATTGCTCCAACTGACTGTGAATTCTTATATAGTTAAGTATATCCGTCCTGGATACAATACCTGTTAACCTGCCTTCATCCATTACCAGCACTCTTCCGATTGTATTGGTGAAGAGCTTTGCCATGACGTCAGAGACTATATCGTCGGGAGAAACAATAAGGTCAGCATCCAAAGGAGTTATTATGCTGGCAACTGTAATCTGATCCCAGGATTCCACGGGAATCTTCTTTATACTTTCAGTAGTTACAATTCCCATGATCTCCTCATTCATTTTCACAGGAAAGCTTGGAAATTTGTATTTGTAGAAATATTTATCCACAAGTTCCCTTACAGAAATATTATTTTCAACAGCGATCACATTTTCAGTCATAAATTCCCGGATTGGGATTTTGTTGAATATGTCAGATAAAACTGTAGTCTTATAGCTTGATTTAGATGCCTGGTGAATGAACCAGCCTATAAATCCAAGCCAGATACCATTAATATAGTTTCCGCTGAGAACCAGGATAATGCCAATAAGAATCAGAAAATAACCAAATTTTCCTCCCAGAGAAGAAGCAACTTTTGTGGCACTATGCAATTTCCCTGTATGACGCCAGATGAGAGCTCTTAAAATTCTTCCTCCATCCATGGGGAAAGCCGGAACCAGGTTAAATAAAGCCAGAATTAGATTTATGCTGTAAACATAATTGAATACAACTGTTACAGGAGCGGGTGCATTGACAAAATTGAAAATATAAGTAAGTATCACGAATAAAAGAGAGAGGCATAAACTCATTGCAGGACCAGCTATGGCAATTTTAAGCTCCTTTTTTGGTTCGTCAGGTTCCTCATCCATCTGAGCGATACCGCCAAAAATAAATAAAGATATCTTAGATACATTTATACCTGAGTGTATGGATACAAGGGAATGTGACAGCTCATGGAGCAAAACTGAACTGAAAAGAAGCAGGGCCATTATACTTCCAAGTGTCCACCTTAGGGCAGGACCCCAATCAGGATAAATTTCAGTGAAATAACTTGTTGCAAGCATGTAGGTAACAAGAACGAATACAATAAACCAGCTGATGTTGACTTCAATTTCTATGCCTTTGACCTTACCTATTCTGAATGAGTTTTTCATAACTTGTTTACCTCCTGTCTTACGCTGTACAGTTTTTATAACTGCACAAATAATATGTTGATTTATCTATATACTATTATACTCCTTTTTCATTATAAAATAATTATATATAAATAAGTGAACTGTTGAATTAAGATTGGCCAGTTGGAGCGAAGTTATATAGCTTTGACTGGCTTTTTATTATTTGATTATTAATAAAAAAGATACTAAGGTTATATATCATGTTCTGGTGAGAATAAATACTATTTAGCGACAAAATATGCGTTGCTTCGATAAAGGTAATAATATAAAATATAATGGTGGTACATATTGGTTAGGGTGTAAAATTAAAGGGTATACCTATTGAGATGAAGATTTAGCCCAATGATGATTTAATGGAGGATTGAATAAATGTATTTGAAAAAAAATAAAAATATTATCATTAAGACCGGTATATTATTTTTAATAATTTTTGCAGCTTTTATAATCAGAAATATATTTATAGATTTCAAAAGTATAGATTATAATGTATTTTTAAGCGTATGGTATGATTTTATAAAAAATAAAGGGGGATTTAATGCTTTAAAGCATAATTTTAGTGACTATACACCACCATATTTATATTTACTGACTTTCGGCACATATTTAAATATAAATAAGCTTCATTATATTAAGTATTTAACTTTTATATTTGAAATAGTTGCAGCATTGTTTGTTATGTTAATTGTAAATAAACGCTACAACAATTATAAAGTAGCATGTGCTGCATTTGGATGTACGCTTTTTATTCCGACAGTTATCTGCAATGGAGCTATTTGGGCGCAATGTGACATAATATTCACTTCATTTATATTAGGATCAATATACTTTATTATGTGCAATAAGCCAATTAAGTCCTTGATTTTTTATGGAATTGCCTTATCGTTCAAACTTCAGGCAGTTTTTATTTTGCCTTTGTTTGGAGTCCTTTTGTTTAAGAATAGAGTTAAATTTCAACATTTGTTTATAATACCCTTAACATATATCATATTTATAATTCCTAATGCATTGCTTGGAAGACCACTTAAGGAACTTTTGCTTGTATATATGAATCAATCTCGGGAGTATCAAGCCCTGACAATGAATGCTCCCAATATATATCAATGGTACAATGAGAATTTAACATTGCCTCATATTGAGAAACTTGGAGTTTTATTGACTTTAATAGTTGTACTAGCCATATTTTATTTAAGTATAAAGTATATAAAAGTCTTAACAGACGAAGCAATAGTTGAATTAACCCTGATTTTTGCAATTGTTGTACCATTTCTGCTTCCACATATGCACGAAAGGTATTTTTTTATAGCTGATGTGTTTGCTTTAGTTTATGCATTTTATTTCCCTAGATACTGGTGTTTGGGTGTAATAGTACCATGTGTGTCATTCTTTTCATATTATCCATATTTGCTAGGGGGGACTCCGGTTCCATTAAGAATATTAGCATTAATAATGCTGTTATCAGGAATTATAGTTGTTTATAATTTATCAGCAGGAATTTATTCTGATGCTGTAAAAACAGGTAAAACAAATTAGAAAATTTAAAGTTTGCTTAATTTACAAAGCAGACTTTAATTTTTTTTTTTGCATTGTAATATGTTATGAATAATATATTTATTATTTTGTAGTAAATACTATAGACGTATTTGGAGGCAGAGTGGATTAAATTCATAGAATTATGAATATTCTAGGAAATGGAACTGTTTATGTATATAATAGAATTATTATGAAGAAATATATTTTATTAATGGTTGCAGCTGGAGGAGAAGTACTATGATAAAAAATCAATGGTATGCAGTTTTGGACGATAAAGAGTTAAGAAAAAATAAAGCTGTTGGAGTAACAAGGCTTTCTCAAAAGTTGGTTTTTTGGCGTGACGATCAGGGTAAAGTTAACTGTATTTATGATAAGTGCTGCCATAGAGGAGCAAGCTTAAGTGCCGGGAAGGTAGTGGACAATCATATTCAGTGCCCTTTTCATGGTTTTCAATATGATTCATCAGGTAAAGTTATCCTAATACCAGCAAATGGGAAACATAAACCAGTTCCGGAGAATTATAAGGTCAATTCATATATTGTAAGAGAAGCCTATGGATTTATATGGCTGTGGTATGGTGAGCAAAAGGATAATGTTCCTGAAATACCATTTTTCAAAGAATTAAGAGAGGGATTTTCTTACGGGGGATTTTCAGAAAACTGGGGAGTCCATTATACAAGAGCTATAGAGAATCAATTAGATGTTGTTCACTTGCCTTTTGTTCATAAGACAACTATAGGAAGAGGCAATAAAACCCTTGTTAATGGTCCGGTTGTAAAATGGGACAATAATCTTATGACTTTTTATGTTAAAAATCAAACAGATAATGGACAAGAACCTCAGAAATCAGATGAAATCGACAATTATGAAAAGCTGTTCAGCTTACAGCTGCAGATGCCTAACCTATGGCAAAACAGGATTTCGGATAAGGTAAGAATTATAGCAGCTTTTGCACCGGTAGATGAAGAAAATACTCATATATACATAAGGTTTTATCAGAGTATCATTAAGGTTCCTTTTTTGAAAGAGATTTTTAACAGTTTAAGTAACATATCAAACAGAGTAATATTGCATCAGGACAGAAGGGTAGTTATAACCCAGCTTCCAAAGAAAAGCGAGTTATCAATGGGAGAAAATCTTATTCAGGGAGATTTGCCTATAATTGAATTTAGAAAGAGAAGAGAAGCCTTAAAAAAATAAACCTTTTTTCGCCCGGAGAATTTCCACTGAAGTGCAGACTCTGGATAGATGGATTTTAGTAGTTTATCCTTTGCAAGTATTTTCAGCCTGGCTGTGTATGGTCCACTTATAGGAGCAATAATTGTAAAATTATTATTTAAGGACAGTAGTAACAGTATCAATGTTCGAAACACAATGAATAAAAAGTGGGGAGTTAACGGGAAATGGCTGCTTTTTGTTTTTGTTTATCCTATTTTATTGTTTTCAGCTGGAGTATTAGTATCATTTATATCCACTGGCTTCAGCAAAGGTTTTTCAGTTCCGGGAATTCCCTTTTGGTTTTTGCCGATACTATTTGTATATCAATGTTTGACAAGCGGAACAGAGGAATTTGGATGGAGAGGAGCATTGCAGCCCATTCTTCAAAGCCGATACACAGCTGAAAAAGCCTGTTATATAGTTGGTATATTGTGGAGTGTATGGCATTATCCTTTCATAATATTCACTAATTACAAGAGTGGAATACTGCTGACAGCCCTTTCCATTGTGGGATTTACAATGCTTACAATTCCCCAGGCTTTTGTAATGGGATGGGTTTACAACAGTACGAAAAGTATATTCTTAAGTGTAATTTTCCATGCATGGTTAAATACAATATCATTCTATATATTTGCTGCATCTCCTAATCCCCAGGTAACATCTATATTTGTGGCTGTTGGCACATGGCTGGCAGCAAATTATTTAATTAAAAGGTTTGGTAAAAAAAGACTAAGTTGATAAAGAAATATTTGGATATAATGATTACTTAGATGATATAATATTGTTTATAGGAATATCTTAAAGAGGCATTTTTCCCTGATGCCTCTTTAGATAAAAAATCAGAATTGAATTTGCTCATTTATAATTTATGGCATATACATTATATGGTTCCAACTTTAACTATCAATATTATACATGCCACAATCAAAGTTGCAGTATGAAATATGATAAAAGAAGATGAATGAATATAAGTTACTTTCAATTTTATAAGGAGGAAAATTATATTTATTCAAGTTCTTTTACATACAGTAAATAATGAATGTAAATTAATATTGGTATAGTAAACTAAATTATTTTTTACTCTTTTGCAATATTGATATAAATAATCAAATTTTACTTATGATATGGACAAACTTGGTGCATCGGTGCAGAAATAAAATTCACAGTTGATTATCAGTACAATGCTTAGAGTAATTTAATAGAAAAAATAATTTATTGGTAAAGAAGATTCATGAAATATGAGGGGGCTTGCCAGATGGGAGGTTAAATGATAAAAAAGAATAAGAACAGAGTAAAAGTTATACCCCTGGGAGGACTGGGGGAGATAGGTAAGAATATTACTGCAATAGAATATGATGATGAAATAGTTGTCATTGATTGTGGGTTGGCCTTTCCTGATTCGGAAATGTATGGTGTCGATTTAGTAATACCAGACATAACATATTTACTAAATAATAAAGATAAGGTAAAAGGTTTCTTTTTAACTCATGGACATGAAGATCACATAGGTGCTCTTCCATATGTATTAAAGCAACTGAATGTTCCGGTTTATGGTACAAGGTTAACTTTAGGGCTTGTTAAAAGTAAGTTGGAGGAACATAAAATACTCCATGACTGTATTCTGAATGAAGTAAAACCAGGAGAAGAGATTAAAACCGAAAACTTCAAGGTTGAGTTCATAAGAACTTCTCACAGTATTGCAGATGCATGTGCACTTGCTATACAGACGCCACAGGGAGCAATAGTTCATACGGGAGATTTTAAAATAGATCATACACCTGTGGATGGAGAAGTGATAAATCTTCAGCGTTTTGCAAAGTTGGGCAGCCAAAGGGTGCTGCTTCTGATGTCAGACAGTACTAATGTTGAACGTCCAGGATATACATTATCTGAGTCTTCTATAGGAGCAAATTTAACAAGCATTTTTGGAAAAGCAAAGGGCAGAGTAATCGTAGCTACCTTCGCAACAAATATACATAGAATTCAGCAGATAATAAACTCCTCCCTGTATTATGGAAGGAAAGTTGCCTTTAACGGAAGAAGCATGGAGAAAATCTCAGTTCTGGCAACAGAATTAGGATATATGCATTTACCGGAAGAGCACCTTATAAGCGTAGATGACATCAATAAATATCCAAGTGATGAAATAACCATTATTACAACTGGAAGTCAGGGAGAACCAATGGCTGCCCTTTCAAGAATTGCCGCATCAACCCATAAAAAAATTTCAATTGAAAAAGGTGACATGGTAATTATCTCTGCATCACCTATTCCTGGTAATGAAAAGTTTATATCAAAGGTTATAAATGAACTTTTTAATAAGGGTGCCGAAGTAATTTATGATGCATTGGAAGAAGTGCATGTTTCTGGACATGCATGCCAGGAAGAACTTAAATTGATATATACTTTAATTAAACCTAAGTTCTTCATGCCGGTACACGGAGAATACAGACATCTGAACCAGCATAAATTATTGGTTGAGGAACTTGGTATGGATCCTGAAAAAATATTTATTTTAGAAACAGGACAAGTACTGGAATTAACAAGAAACAAAGCCGGAAAAGCAGGCATAGTTCCATTTGGTTCACTTATGGTAGATGGAAGCGGTGTAGGGGATGTAGGTAATGTAGTGCTTAAAGACAGAAAGCATCTGTCACAGGATGGTATGCTGACAGTGGTTGTGACAATAGATAAAGAATCAAACAGTGTACTTTCAGGGCCTGATATCATTACAAGAGGATTTGTTTATGTAAGGGATTCCGGGGATTTGTTGAAAGAAGCAACAGCAACAGTAAGCGCAGTCTTAGATAAATCTATGGAGAAAGAAAACAAAGACATGTATCAAATCAAATCAGATATCAGATATTCATTAAGTAAATTCCTATATAATAAAACAAGAAGAAAACCTGTTATTCTTCCAGTAATAATGGAAATATGAGGATAAATACCCCAGGGGTGACTCCAATATATGGAACCACCCCTGGGGCAATGTCATAAAGATAAGAATACACAAAATGGAAAATAACTAAGTAAATATATAAGAAAAAGCTTGACTTTTCAGAATCGCCCCAATAATCGATAAGGATACCTTTTTATTGGTATAACTTAATCGACGGGGTGATTTTT
>JBEHWK010000103.1:0-12235 GCA_040217795.1 Clostridiaceae bacterium | reverse complement strand
CCAGCGTTCGTCCTGAGCCAGGATCAAACTCTCAATTTGAAAGCTTAATCTAACTCAAAAGATTACGTTGACTTAAGTTTATTTCTAAATCTTACTTCTTATTCCTCTGTTTAATTTTCAAAGACCAATTTGTTTGTTTTGTTTGTTTCGCATTTAAGCGACTTCTATATGTTAACAAAACATTTGTTACTTGTCAACTACTTTTTTTCTTGTTTTTTTATCATTTTTCGTTGACTTGTTTGCCCTCGTTCTGAGGACGTGTTTTATCTTACCACCTATAAGTAACACTATGTTTCATTCACTTCCCCGGAAAATGAATATATATTATATTTTCTACAAAATTCTCTGTATTTCGCACTTTTTATGTTATTGATACACTAGGCCAGGTTTGCCTGCTTTTATATGTACTTCTTTTCTAAATAAACCTTCAGTTCCCAAGTCCAACAACACATTATATTAGAAACTACAGTTGTTTTCATTAATCATATAATAGGTTTTATGATCTTTCCATTTCCCATTAATATAAAGATATTTCTCATTTACTCCAAGTTCTTTAAAACCACATCCTAAAAGCACTCTTTGAGATCTGACATTGTCAATCATAGCTGATGCTTCAATTCTGTGGAGCTCAAGTTCTTCAAAAGAATACCTGACAACTAAATTTACTGCTTCTTTCATGAGCCCTTTTCCCTGCTCTGCTTCATCAATAGAATATCCTATGAATGCACTTTTAAAGACTCCATACACAATATTAGACACTCTTATTTTACCTATAAGCTGATTATCCCTGAAGATACCTAAATCCATCCCTATTCCCTCCAATAGTTGTTTATAACCCTCCATCAGTATTGCATATTGGGTTGCATAGCTATAAAAACCGGAATCTCTTTTAGGTTCAAAATTTTGCAGATACCTTTCATTTCTGATGTAATATTGAAGCAACTCTTGGGCATTCTCCGGAGTTAAACTTCTGACCTCTATATTTTTGCCTTTAAGCATTACCAACGGAGCCTTCCTACCTTTTATTCTGTATTCATAAAAATTCATACCAAATAAAAGCTCACTTCTATGCCCCCCGTTCACTATTATGTTGTCATCTAATATTCCCTGAAGTTCAAATCCTATATTTAGAAATGCTCCTACCGGTATATCTTCACCTATAAGGATGTTAAGTTTATAAAATCTATCCTCTTCAAATACTTTTTCAAGCAATCCCTCCAAGGCATCTCTCAACATTTCTTTTTTATCATTTTTATAAAATTTAAATCTTATCAAACAGGATTTGTTTTCATTATCCTGCTGAATAAAAATAATTCTTCCTATATTTAGTTTTAGTGAATCTTTAATTAAATATTCATTGCTGCCTTTTTTCACCGCTTCAATAACAACACTAACTTTACCTGACATAAGACTCACCCCTTGATTATTAAATAAACTTTCCCATTGAATTTATATGCCTTCACAAAAAATAATTATATCATATTTTTCTTAATTTATTGCTTTGAATAAAATTTTTATTGCTATTCTAATAGGATAATTCTAATATTATTCTTAGAAGTTTTAGAAAGGTTAGTGATTTAATGAACAAGCAAAACATAGGAAAAATAAAATTATTCTTATTAGGACTTGAAAGCAGATTTTCTGATAACTCCTCCATCTTTAAAGGAATTTATGTTTCTTATAAAGCAGGGCTTAAAAATTTTAAAGGTTCAGGAAGTTTTCTTGATGGGAAGATTTCCTATAACTTCAATGGAGAAACTGATATTTTCTCTATAAGCTCTCTTTTTGAGCGAATATGCTCTGAATGTGAGCATTATGATGAAGTATCTATACTGTATAGAGAACGTGGCACTGATATATCCATAACTGGAGACAATAAAAATGTTAAGATGCAAAATAAGGAGGTTAAGGAAGATGCAGAACATGTTGATTCTAACAACACCTCTTCCACTTCTCACATTGGGGAAACATCAACCCTTTTAAATAGAGATTATTACATAAAAGCAGGAAAAGCTGACGCTCTTTTAAAAGAAATTGGCATAATGAGCAAAGAAGGAAAAGTAATCAACAATAAAATCAGAAAATATAACCAGATAGACCGCTATGTTGAATTATTGGAAGGAGCACTTGACTCCCTTCCCAAAAATGAAATCCTGACTATACTGGATTGCGGATGCGGTAAATCTTATCTTACCTTTGTGCTAAATTATTATTTAACTGAAGTCAAGAGAAGAAAATGTCACTTTATAGGATTGGATATATCTGAATCTGTTATAGATTCATCTAAGAAAATGGCTGCAAACCTTGGTTACAGAAATATGGAGTTTCATGCAGTTGATATTAAAAACTATGTCCCAAATAGAAAGATTCATGTAGTTATTTCTCTCCACGCCTGTGATACTGCAACAGATATGGCTCTTGCACTTGGAATCAAGGTTGAAGCTGACTGCATAATAGCTGTTCCTTGCTGCCATAGGGAAATGCTTTCTCAATATAACTACGAACCTTTTAACGGAATACTTAAACACGGAATACTTAAAGCCAGAATGGCAGATATACTTACAGACGGAATGAGAAGCATGCTTCTTGAGGCAAAAGGATATGAGGTTTCCGTTGTAGAATATATATCTCCTCTGGAAACTCCTAAGAACCTTATGATAAGAGCTATAAAAACCTCTGACGAAAGATATGAGCTTATGGATGATTATATGAGCCTTATGGGATCACTGAACGTTTATCCTTCTCTGTATCACTTTGTAAATGAAGGCTGGCTTTCAGATTAAATCAATTTGAATAAAATCAGTTAAATAAAAAAAGAGCCTTAGGCTCTTTTTTTATTTATATATGCAGAGATTTTTACTTCAGAAGATCTCTGACAACCTGTGATGCTATTATCATCCCGGCTACTGGAGGTACAAAACTTATGCTTCCCGGTATTTGACGTCTGACAGTGCACTTTTTAGTCCCTCCTGTACAGACACATCCAGTCTTACAGTTTACCACCTCTTCAGCCCTAGGCTTTATAGGCATCTCCTCTGAGTAAACTACTTTAAGAGATTTTACACCTCTTTTTTTTAACTCATATCTCATAACCTTAGCTAGAGGACATACTTTAGTCTTGTATATATCTGTCACCTTAAATTGAGTTGGATCTAACTTATTTCCGGTTCCCATAGAACTCATTATCCTGATATCTTTGTTTTCACAATAAACTGCCAAAGCAATTTTTGAAGATACAGTATCTATAGCATCAACTACGTAATCTGTTCCTTCAGGAATGAAATCTGAAATATTCTCCGGCGTTACAAAAGTTTCATAAGTGATTACATTGCACTTCTTATTTATTGACAATACCCGTTCTTTCATAACCTCAACCTTTGACTTGCTTATTGTGTCATAAGTTGCATGGACCTGTCTGTTTAAATTTGTTAAGCAGATTGTATCATCATCAATTAAAGTCAAGGTTCCCACTCCTGATCTTGCCAACGCTTCAACTGCAAAACTTCCTACTCCGCCTATACCGAAAATGACAACCTTTGAATTTTTTAATTTATTCAGACCTTCTTCTCCTATTAAAAGCTCTGTTCTGGATAATGAATGCTGCAACATGCTATTCGCTCCCCTTTATCAATCTTTTACGCCAAGGAGCCTCTAACTCCTTAAGTTTCTTAATTCATTTTAATTTATATCTCCGAATAAAACAATATTCTCTTTAAAACTAAACATGATATACTGTATAATGTTTAAAGAATATATTGGTTGGAGGTAAAATCATGATAATAGGAATTATAGCAGCCATGTCTGAAGAACTGGAACTTCTTTTAAAGGATATGAAAATTTCTTCAAAAGAAGAAAAAGCTAAAATGACATTTTATAAAGGTGAATTGTGGGCAAAAGAAGTAGTCGCTGTAGTCTGTGGTATAGGTAAGGTTAATGCTGCAGTATGCACTCAAATTTTAATTAGTGAATATAATGTACACAAAATTATAAATGTTGGTGTTGCAGGAGGAATCGGAGAAGATATTTGTCCTGGTGATGTAGTTATTGCTGATAATCTGGTAGAGCATGATATGGATACCACTGCTTTTGGTGATCCTCATGGGCAAATTCCAAGGTTAGATACTTTTGACTTCAAGTGCGATAAGAAACTGGTAGCATTGGCAGAAGAAGCTTGTAGGGAAGCGTCTGATATAAAGAGTTTTAAAGGAAGAATCGTAACCGGAGACCAGTTTATTGCAAGCGTAGATAAAATCAAATGGCTTTCTTCACAATTTGAAGCTCATGCATGTGAAATGGAAGGTGGAAGTATAGCACATACCTGCTACCTTAATAACGTACCTTTTGTTGTAATCCGTTCTATTTCCGACAATGCTAACACTGGAGCCCATATGGATTTCGAAAAATTTATTCCAATAGGAGTAAAAAATTCTACTACAATCTTAGAAAAAATGTTGAAAAAGATGTAATTAAAAGCCAAGGAGTATTTACTATATTCCCTGGCTTCCATATTATATATACTTAAAATACATTTCTAATAGTTTTTGCAGCTTCCTCTATATCTTCTTTGGCCAAAATATCGGAGATAACTGCAATTCCATCTATGTTGCATTCTCTTAGCGTCCCGGCATTTTCAGAGTTAATTCCTCCGATTGCTACAACCGGGATTTTAACCGTTTCCTTTATATTCTTCAACATTTCTAAAGATACTGTTCTTGCATCATTTTTAGTTGTTGTTGTAAATACTGCTCCTACACCTAAATAATCAGCTCCATCTTCTTCCGCTTTTAGAGACTCTTCTAATGTTGCAGCAGAAACCCCAAGAATCTTATTCTCACCTATCAGCCTTCTTGCTACTGCAGCCTTCAAATCACTTTGCCCCAAATGAACACCTGCTGCATCAACAGCTAATGCAATATCTATCCTGTCATTTATTATAAGATATATTCCATATTTATCAGTTATTTTTTTAACAGCACAAGCAACATTATAGAATTCAAGGGTGCTTATATCTTTTTCTCTCAACTGAACCAGAGTAACTCCACCCTTGATAGCCGCCTCTACAGCCTCAGTTATATCAGAATTCTTAAGCATATTTCTATCGGTCACTAAATATAAACTGTAATCCACCTTATTGTTCATATATCTTACCTCTTTTTATTATAGTTTCCTTATTTATCTTAAATATCTCATCAATTATATAAACCTTAAGACTTCCTGTTCCCAAGTTCTTTTCTTTTACCTTTTCGTATGCAACTTCTCCTGCTATCCCCATTGCAGCAACACCTGACAAAGCTGCTGTCAGACTGTCTTCTCCGGTACCCAGACAAGATCCTATCAATGAACTGCACATACACCCTGTACCAGTTACCCTCGACATTATCTTATGCCCGTTTTCAACTGTATATAAACATTCCCCATTAGTAATAATATCTATAGCCCCTGTTATGGCGATGATTGCCTTTAACTTTTTTGCAGCCTTTCTAGCAAAGTCCATCTCTGCTGAAATCTTATCCTTATCATCGGAAATAGCTTCTGCCGCATCTACCCCTTTAGTTACTGAGTCTAAACCGCATAAAGCTTTTATTTCAGATATATTTCCCCTTATAACCGACAACTTAATATCTCCCAGTATTTTTTTAGCAATTTCAGTTCTGTATGGAGTTGCACCTGCTCCAACCGGGTCTAGAATAACAGGAATTCCACGTTCATTTGCCTTTTTTCCAGCTGCAAGCATAGATTCTACAGTTCTACTGTTCAGAGTGCCGATATTTATTACCAGTGATGATGCTAATGAAACCATATCCTTAACCTCATTTATGTCATCTGCCATTACTGGTGATGCTCCTATTGCTAAAGTGATATTAGCACAGTCATTAACTGTAACATAATTAGTCAAGTGATGCACTAATGGTCCTTTTTCCCTTATCTTCTCTAATAGGAGTCCTATTTTTTTATTAATCTTCAATTATTAGTCCTCCTTTCTTATACAGCTCGTAAAAGTGGTTTGTAGGACCTACTCCCTTGCCAATATCTAATGAGTGTTCTATTGCTGTAGTTATGTACCTTTTAGCTTTTGCAACTGCTTCCTTGATGTTAAGACCTAATGCTAAGTTTGATGCAATTGCTGAAGATAGCGTGCACCCTGTTCCATGAGTATTTTTTGTATTTATTCTTTCTGAATAAAAATGAGTTATATCTTTTCCATCATACAATACATCTGTAGCTTCACCTTTAATATGTCCGCCCTTTAATAAAACATTTTTACAGCCTAGCCTATAAAGTTCTTTAGCTGCCTTCTCCATATCTTCAACAGTCTCGATTGATGTGATCTCTGATCCTGTTTCCATTAATATCTCCTCAGCTTCCGGAATATTAGGAGTAATTATATATGCCTGAGGAATCAATTCTTCTATCAATGCCTTTTTTGATTCCGGTTTTAAAAGGGAAAATCCGCTTTTTGATATCATAACAGGATCTAGTACCAGGTTTTTAGGCTTATATAACCTCAACTTTTCAGCTATTGCTTTTATTGTTGAAATTTTTGAAACCATTCCGATTTTAACTGCATCTACATCAATATCTGTAAAAATAGCATCTATCTGTCCTTTAATAATTTCCTCATCTAAGTCCTGAACTCCAAAAACCCCTTGGGTATTTTGAGCTGTAACTGCAGTAATGACACTCATCCCGTATACGCCATTAGCGCTGAAGGTTTTTAAATCAGCTTGAATTCCTGCTCCTCCGCAGCTGTCGGATCCTGCAATCGTAAGTACCTTTTTCATAAACAAGGTTCCTCCTCTAATTTTTTTTATAAAGCATCAACGCTTTTCCTTTATTTAAGACTTTTAAAACTGCATACCCTATAAGACTTCCTCCTATAGTGCTTATCATAAATGGTGCAACAAAAAACAGTGCGCCTACTTCTCTACCCATTATCAACTTTGCTATAGGAAATGATATCAATGATCCTAAAATACCAGTTCCAAATACTTCACCAACAACTGCCAAAATGCTTTTTCCAGTTTTATTATACAAGTATCCTGCTAAAAATGCTCCTATCATGCTTCCCGGGAAAGCCAAAAGGGAACCAATTCCCAAGATATTTCTTAATAATGATATACAAAATGCCGCCGCTACTCCATACCCGGGCCCTAACAACACTCCCATCAACACATTAATCGTAGCTTGAACGGGAAAACACTTCGATGCTCCTACAGGAATATAAATCAAGTTCCCTGCCACTACTCCCATTGCAACAAATAGTGACGTTAAAGTTAGTTTTCTTGTTTTCATAAATTCCTCCTTATTTATAAAATGTCAGTTTTTCGTAATCTGTAAAAGACAAAGCACAAACCCATAGGATTTGTGCTTAAATTTATCAGCAATAGATATTCTCACAACAAAACAACTTCCTACGCTGGTACAATCCAGTTCAGGTTCATAGGGTTTAAAGAATAGGTTCTTGCTCTCAGTTGGCCGCTTCCAACACCCCTGTGTTTTAGCTTATTTATTTATTGTTCTTATGATAACATAGTCTATTAATTCATTCAACCTAAATTACCTTGCTCAATTTTTGCTTTCTATATTATGAATTATAATATTTATTCATGTATATAATTATACTATATGCAATTTTTGTCAATACTACTGCCTTTTAATCTTTTTATACTATTAAATTAATTTTCGACAAAACCTTATTGACATCCATTGACAATTCATGGTAAAATTATAAATTTGATTATTATATTCTTATATGATATCCTTAATATAAAGAGATTTTTAATTGGAGGTGAAACTTTTGTTTCAAATTGGTGATAAAATAATATATCCAATGCAGGGTGCCGGCATAATTCAAGGAATTGAACAGAAAGAAGTTTCCGGAGTAACAGAGGCCTATTTTAAAATAAACATATTTAGTAACAGAATGCAGATAATGATTCCTCTCGGGAAAATACTCAATACGGGTATAAGACCTATTGGAGATGAATCTGCCATAGAAAATATTCTTATGGGTTTCAACGAAAAAATATTATATTCAGGGGAAGCATTAAGTTACAGGGAAAGATACCAGATGAATATGTTAAAAGTAAAAACAGGTAAGTTAAAGGAAGGTTCTGAAGTTGTTCATGACCTTATGCTTATAGGTAAAAACAAACCCCTTAACAGCAGTGAAAAACAGCTTCTTATGACTGCAAAAAAGATATTGGTCAGTGAAATTGCCTTAGTGAAAGGTATTCCTGAAGAATCTGCAGAAGAATTACTGACATTATATTTCTAAGCACATTCTTCAACATATACATTTCTGAAGCTTACATAACTTAATGATTTTCAACAAAAGAATAGAATAAATTAAAGAGATCTTCCTGTGCTTTATTCTGCAAGTCCGTTTCCTAGCTTTACTTATCAGTTCACATGCTTTTTTTACATTTAGTCTATACAAAAATCATCTAATAATTGAACTATTCTTTATTTATTTTAACCAGGAGGTAATTATGAAAAAATTAATAAAGAATACTATTTTCCTATTTGTAATTGTTTTTTCAATTTTAGTCACTGGTTGTTCATCAAATTCTTCAGACATACCAGCAAAGCCCACCTCTGATATTTATTTTCAGGACTATGCAGGCATGTTTTCTTCTGATACCAAAAATTATATCCTTAATTCTTCAGCTGACATTAAAAATAAAACAACTGCTGAAGTTGCAGTTGTTACAATAAATTCTTTAGGAGGCACTTCAATTGAGGAATATGCTAATACCCTGTTCAGGCAGTGGGGAATAGGGGATAAAGAAAAAAACAACGGGATTCTTGTATTAATTTCCAAGGAAGACAAGAAGTTCAGGATTGAAGTCGGTTATGGATTAGAAGGTATTTTAACTGATGGAAAAACTGGCACTTACCTAAGGGAGATGACAAGCTATTTTAAAGCAAGTAAGTTTGATCAGGGAATCGTCATTCTTTATAACAGAATAATAGGTGATATCGGCAAAGAATACAACGTAGATGTAAGCAATTACACGAACAACTTGAATTCTGAAATTAATTCTTCAGATAATTCAAATGCTTCATCATCAATATTGCCATATATTATCCCATTCGTATTTATTTTTATTCTTATTATAATTTTAAGAGTTTTTAAAAGAGGTGGTCCTGGTGGTGGATTCCGCGGTGGTGGATTCTATGGCGGCGGCTTCGGCGGTGGCTTTGGTGGTGGTTCTTCCGGAGGAGGAGGCTCATTCGGAGGCGGTTCTTCCGGAGGAGGAGGCTCTTCTGGAGGTTGGTAATTAAATTAAATACATGCAAGGAGGATTAATCATGAAAAAAGTTTCTTCTGCTTTAATAGCAGTTGGTGTTATTGTTGCATTAATCGTCATATCAGCTGGTGCTTATATATCTACTTACAACACACTGGTGTCAAAGAGTGAGAATGTTGAGTCAAAATTCAAACAAGTAGACAATCAGCTGCTGCGAAGAAATGACTTAATACCTAATCTCGTATCAACAGTAAAAGGCTACGCTGCACATGAGGAAAAAATTTTTACAGCCTTGGCGGATGCAAGAAGCAAAATTGCAGGCGCAACTACTGTGGCGGAGAAAGCTCAAGGGGATTCTGAATTAACCAGTGCTCTTAAAAGCCTTAATGTTATTGTTGAAAATTATCCATTATTAAAAGCAAATGAAAACTTCCTGAGTCTTCAGGATGAATTGGCCGGAACAGAAAACAGGATTGCAATTGCAAGAATGGATTATAATAATGCTGTACAAGACTTTAACTCTTATAAAAAGAGATTTTTCGTCAACATATTCTTTGGATCTAAATATGCTGACAAGGAATATTTTAAAATACCTGAGGGATCCACTGAAGTTCCTAAGGTTACCTTTTAAAATTAAACCCCAAAATGACATTCTCATTTTGGGGTTATTTTATTGAGTTCTCTTACTATAACTTAACTTATTTATTAGAAAATTGTAACGTTGATTAGGGCATGTACAAAATAAATAGCTGTAGTTAGAGCCCTATATGTAAAACTTCTCATATTTTTCGCTTTTATTTTTCTTTGGATATTAAATAGTATGGTATAGCCAATACCACAGCCCCTCCTATAATATTACCTAATGCAACAAATGAAAGGTTATAAATGAATCCGCCCAAACTGACTGAAGCTGTATGTGGTATAAGTAAGCTTATTGAAAATAATGTCATATTAGCAACACTATGTTCATACCCTGAAGTTATAAATGCAAATAAACACCAAAATATCATTATAAGCCTTCCTGTTTCTTCTTTCATCTTATAAGTGAACCAGGTAGCCAAACAAACTAATATGTTACAAAGAATCCCTCTTACTATAAGCTCATGTATAGTTAACCCCATTTTTATTTCTGCTGTATGAACTATGAACTGGGCTACTGGACCCTTTGCTAAACCGGATGCATAAAATGCATATCCCCCAATAATTGATCCAATAAGATTTCCCACAAAACTAAACACCCAAATCTTTATTAAATCCAGAAAAGATACTGTTTTCTTTAAGTATCCTATTGTCATAACAAAGTTGTTTCCTGTAAATATCTCTGATCCTGCCATTATTACTAAACTAAGGGCAACCCCAAAGCTTACTCCCATTACTGTCTTCGTAAAAGGTGATTCAGCAGAAGACAGTGCACCTCCTATTGAATATATGAGCATTATTCCAAGGCCTACATAGAGTCCTGCAAGCATTGAAGCTAGTAAGTATCTTCCCTTACCTTTTTTTAGAAGCTCACACTTGACAACTGCCGACTCACTGACTTTATTAATTTCATCAATATACATCCTAAAATTCCTCCTATGTAATATAGAACTATTATAATTGATATAAAAAAATCGTCAAGGCGATTATGAGCCGTCGTTTTTTTCTCGCATCTGCCTTGACCAACGTATGTGAGGAAAATCTGGCATGCGACTATTTTGTTTTTTATTGCATAGGAAAGTGAATTCTTTCCTCCTATAATAAAAAAATAAGATTAAAGTAATTTCCTGATTGAAATTCTTAAATCTTATTTTTACGCTGTATAATTCCAATAATTATATTTTAATATCAATTTATAATTCTTCTCGCTCTTCCTATCCTACTCCAGTTTACATTAGAAATTCTCACATAACTTCTGGAATTTGGTGCTTCTATCCACTGTCCATTTCCTATATACATGCCCACATGGCTTATATCACCATAAAACAATAAATCTCCCGGCCTTGCATCAGCAACAGCTACCTCAATTCCATTGTTGATCTGACTCCAGGTGGTTCTTCCTATTGTTATTCCTGCTTGTTTATATCCCCATTGGACTAATCCCGAACAATCAAAGGCTCTATATTGCTTGTCTACATATCCCTCAGCAAGAGTATACATTCCTCTTGCTGCCTCAACTGGAAATCTACTCTTAAAGTTATTTAAACTTTCTTTTGTTAAATACTCCCCTGATCCTCCATATACATAGGGTGATCCAATCTGTGCTTTTAATGAACTCAGGACTTTGTCATAAGCTGATGTTTTTGCTGCACTCTCTTCGCCGTTTACTATCTTTACATAATCCTTCAACAAATATCCAATGCTTCCATTAAAATCTACTTTATACCACTCCCCATAAACCTCTAAAATTCTGAAGGTTGCTCCTGGCAGCAAATAAGCTAATATCTTACTGTCTGAATCTGTACTGGCTTTACTTCTGAGCCTTAAATTAGTGCTTACATTATACACAGTTCCCATCTTATATTCTTCAGTGCCAGTCTGGCTAGTTGTGGTTTTTAGCGGAATATTGTTATTTGTTGAAGAGGTTAATTCCTTTACGTAATCCTGGTACACAAACCCGTTAATTCCATCAACCTCTATGTTATACCAGTCTCCAACTTTTTTTATTATATCAAAGGTTTTTCCACTTGTTAGGTAACCTATAATTCCTGAGTTTAAGCTTGAAGATGACCTTATCCTCAGACTGGTGGTGGTATTTATAACTTGTCCTTTAGAAGCGGTTGATGAACTTGTGCTTATCGCAGAAATGGTTTCTGGTATGCTTGATACTTCATTAATATATTCCTTGCTTACAAACCCAATTATATTATTATATTTAATATTATACCAATTCCCTGTCTCTCCTATTATCTCAATAGTTTGTCCATTAACTAAGTATCCAATAATTTTATATTCAGTCCCTGCACCTTCTCGTATTCTCAGATTTGTGCTTACATTAGTGA
>JBEHWK010000102.1:0-12440 GCA_040217795.1 Clostridiaceae bacterium | reverse complement strand
GATACCACAAATATATCAAAAAGTTTTAAAAACTTCTCTTATTTTCTCAGTACTGCCGAAAACAAGGACTATGTCATTAAGATGAAGCTTATCTGTAGCCAGCGGGGTTGAAGAATCAGCCTCTTTATGTTCAACATTAAGTATCAGGATTCCATGATTATGAGTGAGATTAATCTCATCAAGGGCCTTATCTAAAATTTCAATATGGTTTAAAATGGTTACTTCCGCTAATATCTTGTGGTTGTAATGACTAAGTGTATGCAGTTTATTGTGGTTACTCTTATTAATATAGCGATTAGCTATTTTTTCAATTGCTTTATCAAAAACTTTCTTAATAATCTTCACTCTGAACACAATAAGCATAATTATGCAGTATATTACAACACTTATTGTATCTCTGATTGAGATAACGTGTGAATAAAGATTTACAAATATAGATATCAGGGTTACAGAGGAACTGTAGCCTAGAATAATTATCACTTCCGCAAGTCTTCGTCTGAGCTTGCTGTTCAATATAGATTCGCTTTCCCTGGAAGTATAGCCGACTCCTGTAAGCATCGAAATCACTTGAAATCTTGACCGCTCCTCTGACAAACCTGTCATTCGCAGAAGCACTGTAAATATCTCAACTATTATGAGGAATACAAAGGTTATAATAATAAATGCATATATCAACTATCACTCACCATCCAATCGTTTTTAAGTTTATGTGCAAGAAAACTGCCATCATATAAAATTATCTTACTATGAAAGGCATTTAACAAGACAAAAAGAGTGGCTGACGCCACTTTCGCTAGGGAACCCACTGGTTCCCTTCGACGACACTACGTGTCTGAGCACCTTCCTCTGACGGCGGGGAACACAACTTCCCCTGCACCCCTTGCATTTTTTATTGTATAGGAAAGATTGCACTTTCCTATACAATAAAAAAACACCATTTAGTTATTAAACTAAATGACGCCTTTGTCATTGAATATATTTATATAATAGCATGCACATCAGCATTTTGTCATTAAATTGTTATAGGGTTTCAAGTTCAAATAATACCACCGCTCTACAAAATCTACTCAAAAGTAACTAGAACTATCCATTTGAGTAAGTTTTGCTTAGAAGGTATCATCCTTCTAATTTAATTCATCTGTAAAGTAAATCACTTCACTGTACAGCCTGTAAATGCACCATACCATTAGTAATGTTCCACTTAGCAGTATATGTAGGTTTAGATAAATCCCAGCCTACATAGTCCGAGCCAGACAATATTTTATCTTTCTTTGCGATATTTATTCCACTGTTTATATCTCTATTAAAGCTATGGCTGCATTTAATGCAGGTAAATTCCCTTACACTGGGATCCTTCTTTTCTTTATTTCCGCAGATACAACAGGTACTTGTTGTATCTTTTTCATCAACGAGAGAGAAGGTTTTCCCACTTCTTAACATAACCCACTTTACAATTGTTCTTAAACTCCCAATTATATCTTGGTTTAACATACTTCTATGCATATTATCTTCTGTAGCAGTGTTAACTGTGGGAGTATAATCACCAAAAGCTACATAGTCGTAGTTTTTAGTGGTCCAATTTGCTATGCTGTAACATGCTGACTTAATCTGTTCTCGTCTAATGTTATAAGCATTGTTTAGAGCCTTATTCAGCCTTTCCCATCTTCTGCTTGGCAAGTAGAAGGTAGTCCCAGTTTCTGTAGTTACCTTCTTACACTTTTTCAAACACAAATCTCTTTTAGATTTTATTAAATCTATTACTTCATCCCAATACTTAATTTGACTCAGCTTTATAAATTCATAACTAACTCCGTTATTATCTACCGCCATAAATAAGTTTTTATGATTAGGATCGATGGAAATCCATTTTTTTACCTCTTTAGCCTTTATATCAGGCCTATCTATACAAAATACAGCATAAAATTTTCCACCCTGCTGTTTACACAGCCTAAAATTCCTTATTTTATCTTCCTTTCGGAGGGATAGCTTTTCTTTCAACTTTCCTTCAACCTTTAGTCTGTGGTTTAAGTCATCAACTCCTAAGGAAAGTATAAGTCTATTGTCTTTTAAAAGTTTAAACCCTTTATTAGGTTCGTCATAGAACAAAGAAAACCATTTATCTTTCCATGCTTTATAGTGGGGAAAACCCTTCCCCCTATCAAAGAAACGTATGTAAGCATCTTTTAGCCTCAAGGCAGTATTTTTTAACGGAGAAGAGTGTACTGACTTTAAGAAAGGATGTTCCAATTTAAATTTTGGAACTAAATCTCTAAGGTTTCTGCCTTCCAGCAGTTTATTTTCATTATTATTTTCTGTATAATCCTTAATAGTTGTTTCAAGAAGCCTGTTATACATCCAGTTGCATATCCTTGACTGTCCATCCAGTATTCTTTCATCTTCCTTGGAAAAAGTAATCTCTACCTTACGATTAAACTTCAAGTCTGTTCACCTCCTGCCTTTTAAAAATCAATACCTCCATACTCACTGTGCCTGCTTTTCAATAACATCCTTGGAAAACATTTTCCTGTTTGTGTCTATTATCTTCTTTATCTTATGACTTCTGCTGCCGTAAAGTCTTGCTGAAAATACTGTTATCACAGATAATACATCCTCAACCAATTCTTCTTCATAATTTTTATCTTCGCTATAGTTTATGACTTCTATATCAACGTCGTTTATTAAACAAAGTTGTTCAATTATCTCAAAACCGAATCTTATGAGTCTGTCTTTATAGTTGATTACTACTCTTTCAACTTCCTTATGGCATATAAGTTCTATAAGTTCCTTCAGCCCTTTTTTGTTGTAATTCAGACCGCTGCCTAAATCTTCAATAATCTTGAATTGGTATCCTTTAGCTGCACAATAGTCCGATACTGTTTTTATTTGCCTAGCCAAATCCTCCCTTTGGTCGGAAGAGGATACTCTGCAGTAACCTATTGTTAGCTTCACATTTTCTTTATGATACTTAAAGTTTAAAAGAGCTTCTCTATCATATCTTCTATGTCCGCTCACTGTTCTTTCAGGTATGAGTCTACCCTCAGCTTCCCACCTTCTCATAGTGGATACCGCCACTCCTAGTATTTTACTTGCTTCTCCTATAGATAATTTCAATAAAAACACCTCTATAAGTATGGTATTGGCATTTCTGCACATTTTTATACCTATAGAGGTAGACTTGATTAATCATTTTGGAGCTGTTTGGAGCCCCTTTTGCTGCAGTGAACTAATTCACCAATAGCCCAACCAAATAAATTTGTTAAAACCAAAAAAATAGCGGTTATTTTGGAATTATAAGAAATTTTTTCTGAGTTTACCATCATTTACATAATTGTTGTTGACAAACATAAAATTTCCAGTATAATAAACTTATACACAATGGCTGGTGTAAATACAACAGCTATTTTTTTTTACTCTTTAGGAAATTGTAAAATTTTCAAGTTGTGGATAACTTAAGGGAAATACGATTATACGTAGTCCTGTAATTGTCCCTTAAGAGTAAAAAAGAGAATTAGTCGCCTGCCAGATTTTCCTCACATACCTTCGAAAAGGCAGATGCGAGAAAAAATCGACGGCGCACAATCGCCTTGATGATTTTTTAATAATAATTTTAACGTTAAAAATTTATTATGCAAAAGTTATTTACAGCTTATTTTAATTATATAGAAAGCAAAAATTCTTTTACATTCTGCTGTCGTGGCTCTCGGCTCTATTTCCCAAGAGCCACTCCGCACAATGTAAGAACATTAATGCTTTCTATATAGAATCATATATGATTAAAATACAAAAGAAGGTACAAGCTATAAGATTCAATAAAGAAAAATATATAATATAAGGCAAAGGTGTCTATAATTCAATGAGAATTTTATGGACATCTTTTTTTGTATTAAAAAAAGGGAAATTAGTAACTGAAATTTACTTTAGAAATTAAAAACAGGGGGAGATTAATATGATACAAAGAACAACTTTAAAAAAAGCTATAGGAATTATAACATCAATGGTAATAACAATGTCATTAATTACTGGTTGTAGTGAAACAGCAAAGGGAGGTTCAGCTAGTGGAGATACAATAAAGCTTGGAGGCGTTTTCCCATTAACTGGTGATGTTCCGGCTCTAGGTGCAGCAATGGATAATGGAGCTAAGCTGGCAATTAAAGAAATTAATGATGCAGGTGGAGTTCTTGGTAAAAAATTAGAACTTACTGTAGAAGATGATCAAAATCAAGCATCAACAGCACCAAATGCAATTACAAAATTAATAGACCAGGATAAGGTTACAGCAGTAATTGGAACATATGCAAGTAAATGCTCAATTCCAATGGCAGCAGTTGCAAAAGAATCAAAGGTCGTTATGATTACTCCGGGATCAACAAATGAGAAGGTAACTACTGAGGGTGGAGAATATGTATTTAGAGCATGCTTTATTGATCCATTACAAGGTAAGATCGGTGCAAAATTTGCAGCAGAAAACCTTAAAGCTAAAAAAGTAGCAATGCTATATGATGTAGGTAATGATTATTGTGTAGGTATTTCAAAAGAGTTTAAGACAAACTTTGAAGCTTCTGGCGGTACCATAGCATATGAAAAAACATATAATGCAGGCGAAAGTGATTTTAAAGCATTTTTAACTGAAATTAAACAATTAAATGTTGATGTATTATACCTTCCGGATAACTACTCAACTGTAGGCTTAATTGCAAAACAAGCAAGAGAAGTTGGAATTACTGCATCTTTATTAGGTAGTGATTCATGGAGTGATCCAGGTCTTGTAAAAGTTGGTGGTGATGCAATTGAAGGAGCTTACTTTACAGATCACGTATCATTAAAATCAGATAATGAAAAAATCAAAAAATTTGTTTCGAATTATAAGGCAGCGTATGGCATTGATCCTAGTGCATTCTCAGTACTTAGTTATGATTCAGTATACATTGTAGCAGAAGCAATTAAAGCAGCAGGCAAGACAGATGAGGCCGCAATCAAAGATGCTATGGCTAAATTGGATGCAGACTGTGGAACAACTCATTATAAATTTGATGAAAATCGTAATCCAGTTAAGAGCGTAGTTATAAACAAGGTTGTAAAAGGAGAATTTAACTTCGAAACTGAAATTGCACCAAAATAACAAGGTACCCCTTGAGGGTATAAAGTGATACTTAAGTCGAATGGATTTAATATTAACGACTGTATCAATGGCGATACACAATAGTATGTGTAGCGTGCATGATATAGTCGTTTTTATTATTTTAAAAAAGTAAAGGAGAGATTAATATGAATACTTTATTACAACAAATTGTAAATGGTATAAGCCTTGGCAGTGTATATGCCTTAATAGCTATTGGTTATACAATGGTATACGGTATTATTAAATTAATAAATTTTGCCCACTGTGATATTTATATGGTTGGAGCTTTTTCAGGATATTTTGCAGCAACAGTATTAGGCTTTGGATTTATTCCATGTATAATTTTTTCCATGATTTTATGTGCAGTATTAGGTATGGCCATTGAAAGAATTGCATATAAGCCACTTAGAAATTCACCCAAGGTAACGTTGTTAATCACTACAGTGGCTATGGAACTTTTATTGCAAAATCTTGTAAAGGCTGATTTTGTAGCAGGTCCAAATACAAGAACATTTCCAGAGGTACTTCCTTTAGTATCTTATAGAATCGGATCAGTTACAATTAGTAATCTTCAATTAATTGCACTTGCTGTCACAGTAATATTATGTCTTGTATTGCAATTTATAGTTAATAAAACCCAAACAGGCAGAGCTATGAGAGCAACTGCTTATGATAGAGATGCAGCTGCTTTAATGGGAATAAACATTAATAAAGTTATTTCTTTAACTTTTGCTTTAGGTTCAGCATTAGCATCAACTGCCGGAGTACTGGTTGGTATGCTTTATCCTAGACTTGAACCTGCCATGGGCGTTATGCCAGGACTTAAATCCTTTGTAGCAGCTGTTCTTGGAGGTATTGGCATTATACCTGGAGCAATGTTTGGCGGAGTTGTAATGGGACTTATTGAAACATTATCAAAGGTATATATTAGTTCAGGTTTTTCTGATGCAATTGCATTTTCCATTTTAATTATAATTCTTCTCGTAAAGCCAACTGGTTTATTTGGTAAGTCTGATAATGTGAAAGTGTAGGTGATAAATATGCAAACAAAAATAAATAATAATTTAGTTAAAGATGTATATATAAAATATGCAATTACCTTGGTAGGTCTTGGAATTATTTATGGGCTTTTAATGTTACTTGTAAATGAAGGTATAATTGATAACTACATACTTAGACTTATGAAGCAAATTGGAATTTTCGTAATTGCAGCATTAGGACTTAATCTTATCTTAGGTTTTACTGGGCAGTTCACTATGGGACATGCGGCATTTATGTCAATTGGAGCATATGGTTCAGCAATAATGACAAAAAACTTCAATATGCCATTTCCAGTTGCTTTGATTGTAGGCGTTGTTTTAGCAGCAATTTTAGCAGCAATAATCGGATATCCAATATTAAGACTTAAGGGTGATTATTTAGCTATTTGCACCCTGGGATTTGGTGAAATCGTAAAGGTAGTGATTCAAAATGTAGATTATGTTGGTGGTGCAAGAGGTATTTCAGCAATACCAACAAAAACTTCATTTCTAATAGTATTTTTTGGAGTGGCACTTTGTTATGCAATACTTAAGAATTTGATCCATTCTTCAAAAGGCAGGGCAATCATGTCTGTTAGGGAAGATGAAATAGCAGCAGAAGCTATGGGTATTAATTCTACAAAATATAAAATGATTTCTTTTGTTATAGGTAGTAGTATGGCTGGCTTTGCTGGAGGCTTATATGCTCACTTTAATACCTTCATTGATCCCGCAAGTTTTAACTTTGCTAAATCTATCGAGTTAATTACGTATGTTGTATTAGGTGGTATGGGAAGTATATCCGGTAGTGTACTTGGAACTACAATTCTTATTTATTTACCTGAAGGATTAAGGGGACTTGGTACTGTAATGAAGGATTATCGTATGCTTATATATGCTGTTATGCTTGTACTTATGATGATTTTCCGTCCGCAAGGTATCCTTGGAACAAGAGAAATTTCAATTGCCAATATTAAAAAATGTATCAAAGGTATCAGAAATTTTTCGTTTATAAAAATTCTAAAAAAAGTTAAGGTAGGTGAGTAGTATGTCTTTACTTTCAGTAGAAAATTTAACAATAACTTTTGGTGGTCTTACTGCTGTTTCAGATGTTAATATGCAGATTGGTGAGAATCAACTAATAGGTTTAATCGGACCTAATGGTGCAGGTAAGACAACTCTTTTTAATATGCTTACTGGTGTTTATAAACCAACACATGGGAAAATAGAATTAAATGGAGAACGTATTGATGGAACTAAACCTTATGATATTACATCAAAACGTATTTCCAGAACTTTTCAAAACATTAGACTTTTTCAAGAATTAACAGTACTACAAAATGTTATGATTAGTTTTAACTTTCAGGCAAAATCAAATTTATTTGATTCTATCTTTCATACACCGACTCAGATTTTAGAAGAAGAGAAAATGAAACAAGAGGCCTTGGATATTTTAAAGATTTTTAGTCTTGATGATAAGGCAGAGGAACTTGCTAAAAACCTGCCTTACGGACAGCAAAGAAGATTAGAAATCGCCAGGGCACTAGCAGCAAAGCCAAAGCTATTGCTTCTTGATGAACCGGCAGCTGGTATGAATCCTCAAGAAACTGCAGAACTTACTGATCTTATTCGCTGGATTAAAGATGAGTTTAAAATATCTATTTTACTAATTGAACATGATATGAAACTTGTTATGAATGTATGTGAATACATTTATGTACTTTCTTTTGGTCAAATTATTGCAAATGGATTGCCAAAAGAAATTCAAAACAATCCTCAGGTAATTGAAGCTTATTTAGGAAAGGGGGCTGCGAAATAATATGTTAAAGGTAAATAATATTAATTTGTCTTATGGTGCAATTCATGCAATTCATGATTTAAGTCTAGAGGTAAATAGCGGGGAAATTGTAACTTTAATTGGTGCAAATGGTGCTGGAAAGACAAGTACCCTTAGAGCAATCAGTGGCTTAAACACAATTAATTCTGGTGAAATCACTTATGATAATAAGGTGATCAGTAATATAGGAGCACATAAAATCGTAGCTCAAGGAATTAGCCAAGTGCCAGAAGGAAGAAGAGTATTTGGTGATCAAACAATAGAAGAAAATCTCTTGCTGGGAGCTTATCTTAGAAAAAATAAAGCTGAAGTTAAAGAATCATTGGAAAAGGTATTTAAGTTGTTTCCAAGAGTATTAGAAAGAAGAAAACAGCTTGCAGGAACTTTGTCAGGTGGTGAACAGCAAATGCTTGCAATTGGCAGAGCATTAATGGCAAAGCCTAAGTTACTATTACTTGATGAGCCATCTATGGGACTTGCTCCAATTGTAGTTGAAGAAATATTTGAAATCATAAAAGATATTCGTAAATCCGGGACAACAATTCTTTTAGTAGAACAAAATGCAAATGCAGCACTTCAAATAGCAGATCGTGGATATGTTGTAGAAACAGGTAGTGTCGTAATAGAGGGATTAGCACAAGATTTGCTGCATGATGATTCTGTCAGACGCGCATATCTGGGAGAATAGGGTAATAGGATAGTCATAGGAATTCTATTAAAAGAGAAAGGGGAAGGATATTATGGAGAAGTTTGTAATTGCAATTACCAGAACTTGCGGGAGCGGTGGAACAACAATAGGGAAAATGCTTTCAAATGATTTAAATATCAATATGTATGACAAAGAATTGTTACGTTTAGCATCAGTGGATAGTGGTATTAATGAGGCACTATTTGCTAGTGCAGATGAAAATACCAAGAGAAGCCTGCTATATAAGATATCAAAAAAGGTATATGGTGGTGAGTTAATTCCACCAGAAAGCAATGATTTTACTTCAAATGATAATTTATTTAACTATCAAGCTAAGATATTGCGTGAATTAGCAGCGAGTGAATCTTATGTTGTAATATGACGTTGTGCAGATTATATTTTAAAAGATAATCCCAATGTATTTAAGATTTTCATTCACTCATCTTATAAGGATTGTATTAAACATAAAATGGAATATCAATGCATTTCAGAAAAACAAGCAATTAAGGAAATCAAGAAATTAGATGAGTACAGAAAAGAGTACTATTATTATCATACGGGTAGAAAGTGGGAAAATGTAAAAAATTATGATTTAGCTATTGACACTAGTAAATTAGGATTTGAAAAAAGTGTTAAATATATTAAGGAATATATTAAATTAAGAATGGACTCATAAAAAATTAAAAAATAAAATTGTAAAAAATATTTTTGACCAGGAATAGTCAAAAGTTCTGTATATTTAAGAGGCCTGTAGATTCTTATTATATGGTTTCAACCTCAATAATTAACTTATACATGCCCGAAAATAGCCAGGTGCCGCAATTTTCGAACAAGTATAAGTTAAGTTTCGGTAAAGAAACCCTATAGCACCACTATGCTAAATCAAAGTTTAGCTGAAATAACAGAAATGAATGAGAAAAAATAGAGTGTGTAAAGATGGCAGGACGTTTTGTCCTGCCATTTATTCTATTCTTATTTGTTCCCTGTCACCACCACAGGTGCGCCTTCGGGGAATTCATGAATTGAAATCTTTTTCAATAAAAAAATTGTAGAAATGTATGGGAAAATGTAGAAATTTAATTCTGTTTTTATATAAACTAAGAGCTTATAATAGAATAATAAGGAAATTTGTTTTAAGAATACAAGATATTTTTAAATAGTAAGAATTAAATAATGGAATATAAATGTGAACTTATTGAAAAGTTTTTTTATATTGAAAAAGGTGAGGCATGGATTATGAAGTTTATAAGTGCAATTATTAATCGCGATTGCAGGAATTGCAATCCCGACAAAAATGACTATATAGAAAAAAATAATCAGATAAAAAAGTTGAATGAAAGAATTACTCTTCTTGAAAAGGAGTTAATGTTTACAAAGGAATGTCTCCAAACCGCAATTAAAGAGAGTGAGATTTCAAGAGAAGAATTGAAAATTGCACATGAGGAACTTCTTGTTTACAATGAGGAACTTCAGACCACAAACGAAGAAATTCAGGCAGCAAATGAGGAATTACGAAAAATCAACACCCAGTATAAAAATAAGAACCAGGAATTGGCTGATCTATATAATGATATGACAAATTATTTAAACAGTACTGATATTGGAACTATTTTTCTTGATGAAAATCTTTGTATCAGGGAATTTACACCACCGGTTACTGCAGTGATAAATCTTAAGACGCAGGATATTGGCCGTCCTATGGAGCATATAACCTGCAATCTGATGAATGATGAATTAAATATGGCCGTAAGAGAAGTAATAAAACGTCAGATGCCATCTGAGAAAGAAGTTCAAAGTAAAAATGGAAGCTGGTATTTATTGAAATGTGCCCCCTATCTTACAATTGAAAATACAGCTAAAGGAGTCGTAGTATCTCTTGTTGATATCACCAAGCGCAAGAATGCGGAAATTGAAACCTTTAGAAGCAAGGAAAAGTATGCTGAAAAAGTCTTATCTGAATCTTTAAAAACAGAGTTTTTCAGTAACATATCCCATGAGCTGAGGACACCTCTTAATGTAATCCTATGTACACTTCAGCTTTTGGAGAGTTACTCAAATGGCAATTACACTAAAGATAAAGAAATATCATTTAAAAAGTATATTAATATAATGAAACAGAATAGTTTAAGACAATTAAGACTGGTTAATAATTTGCTTGATATAACAAAACTTGATTCAGGCTTTTTGGAATTAAACCTGATGAATTGTAATATTATCAATGTTGTTGAGAGTGTTGCCATGTCAGTAGCTGAATATATTAAAAATAACTCAATTAAATTAATTTTTGATACTGATATAGAGGAAGCTATTACTGCCTGTGATCCTGAAAAGATTGAAAGAATTATACTGAATCTGATTTCCAATTCAATAAAGTTCACAAGGTCAGGCGGAAGCATTTATGTAAATATCTATGATAAAGGGGAAAGTATTATCATTTCAATTAAAGATACAGGCATAGGCATTCCAAAAGAGAAGCTTGATATTATTTTTGACAGGTTCAGACAGGTAGATAAATCACTTACACGAACTAGCGAGGGTACCGGCATCGGATTATCCATCGTAAAATCCCTTGTTGAATTACATAATGGTAAAATTTCCGTATCCAGTGAATATGGTAAAGGATCAGAGTTTATTATCGAATTGCCAATAACGGTACTGCCTGGTGAGAAGGTCATACATAGGGCAATTGAAGCTGAATCACAAGAAAGAATTGAGAAAATAAATGTTGAATTTTCGGACATCTATTCATTAAGTTAGATATACTCAGGAATAATTTGCTATAATATAATAAGATATTTCTGAGTCAATGAGATAACGGAGGTTTATGATGCAAGAAAATAATAACATTTATAAAGGTGTAAGGTCTGAATGTTCCGGGAATAATCCTCCCGAAACTGATAACACAAAAACGAATTTATCAATTGTTGGCATTGGTTCTTCAGCAGGAGGATTAGATGCTCTTCTTGCTTTCTTTGGCAATGTGCCTGAAAACAGCGGTTTGGCTTTTGTGCTTGTTCAGCATATGGAGAAGCTGGGTGAGGATATTTTAATTGCTCTGCTTCAGACTGCTACTAATATGAAAGTTGTTATGGTAAATGAGAATATGCCTGTTCAGCCCAACAATGTATATGTAATTTCTCCTGAAAAAAATACATCTATATGCAATAATGTGTTAAACATTTCTGAGTATACCGACCCCCAAACCCTCCATTTGCCAATAGATTTCTTTTTCAATTCCCTGGCTGAGGATAAGGGGCCTGACAGTATTGGTGTTATCCTGTCAGGAATGGGTTCAGATGGTATATCGGGACTTAGAAAAGTCAAAGAAAATGGCGGAGTTGTATTTGTTCAGGATCCATCATCTGCTAAATTTGATGGTATGCCGAAAAGTGTCATCCAGGAAGGACTGGCAGATACTGTATCTAATGCGGAAGATTTGCCCTCAAAGATCATTCTCTATCTTCAAAACAAGAATCAATACCATAATACCGACGGAGTTAAGGAAGATAGATTTAATAGATACTTTGACATTATTATGGGCCTGATAAAGAAAAAGGTCGGCCATGATTTCTCCTATTATAAAAAAAGTACAGTACGCCGCAGAATCGAGCGCCGCATGAGTATCTGTAAAATTAATACATATGAGGATTATATCGGTTTATTGAAAGAAAATCCTCAGGAACCCGAATTGTTATTTAATGAATTTTTGATAGGCGTAAGCAGTTTCTTTCGTGAACCGTTGGAATGGGAGCTTTTAAAGGAAAAAGTTATACCTTC
>JBEHWK010000101.1:0-12513 GCA_040217795.1 Clostridiaceae bacterium | reverse complement strand
CATTCCACTATAGTGGCCTTTAAAAACTTGTTTCCTTTTCGTATTCGGGTGCTTTTTTTCTTTCCGGCACTTTCGTTACAAACTGGTACAAGCCCTGCCCATGAGCTGAAATGATCAGCATTTGCAAACTGATCCATGTCTACTCCTGTCTCTGCAAGGATTCTTTCAGCACTCCTTCTGCCTATGCCTGGAATCTCATCAAGTAGTTCTATATATTCTGAGGTTGCTTCTGTTTTTTTTTAATCTCTTCATCAAGCTCAAGCACAACATTTGACATAAATTCAATATGTTCAATCTGATGCCGTAACATTTGCATTTGATGTATTCCCACACTTCCCTTGAGTGCCTTTTGTAATTCAAAAATTTTGTTTCTTGCTAATCCTTGCGCCAGGTCACTTAGTAAAACTGGATCGGTTATTCCGCTAACAATTGCCTTTAATATGCCGATTCCTGTCTTGCCGCTGATATCCGTAATTACGCTTCCAAGTTTCAAATTTGCGCCTTCTAGAACTGCCTGTATCCTGTTTAATTCCCTTGCTCTTTCATCAATAAGTTCCTGTCTGTATCTTGTTACTTCCCGTAATTCTCTCTGGGCTCGATTTGGTATGTAACTAGCTTTTACCAGACCATGCCTGACAAGATCTGCGATCCATTCAGAATCCTTTACGTCTGTCTTTCGACCAGGCACTCCTTTAATATGCTGTGCATTTACAACAATGATATTGATTCCCTCATTTTCCAAAAGGTTATACACAGGTTTCCAATATACACCTGTACTTTCCATGGCTACAACTTCGCAATTCGTTTCTTTAACCCATGATACTAACTCTAAAATATCATCTGTCATAGTACCGAACTGGCGAATTTCTTTTTTTCTGACACTCGTAAAAACACAAGCCATGATCATATTTTTATGAATGTCAATTCCACAACACTGCTTATAAAGTACTTCCATTACAATCTCTCCTCCGTAATGATTTAAGCCAGTGCAGCTTCTTTCTCTGTTGTTGGCTGTCCTACGTGCTCATTAAAAAAATGGCAACAAAAAGTGGTGCACTAAAGAAGCTGAATATCAGTCTGTTGCACGGACTTGGAAGTTCCAATCACCTAACGACCTTTGCCGGCATCTTAATTGTACCACTTTAGCTTAACGTTTTCATTGATTGTGGCGATCCCACTATCATGTTTGTCTGTTGCAAAACAAAGTGGACAGAGAAAATCATCATATAAAAAATTAACCCTCATTGAGCATTCTGCACAGCTTATTAATGATAGCATTTTTCATATTGACTGTTTTTGAATAAGTCAGGTTTCGGTAGTAGGAGTATTGGGTCAGGGTATGCTTTTTAATGAATACATAATCCACAAGAATCTTTTCATCTTCAGTAAGTGCATTAACTGCCTTCTTCAGCTTTGAGACAACAATTTTTCTTATTATCTCATCTTCCACCAGCCCCATATCATAAGAGAGAAGATTCTCAAGGGTTTCATCAATGGGCACTGAAGCAGGTCCGTCAGTGTTAACCCTTTTTTGGGAGTGTCTTGCCAATAAAGCTACTGTATTCTTTATTGATCTTATGGCATAAGCCACAAATCTGTGCTTATCAGGAATATAGTGTTTCAGGCAGTTAAACAGGCTTTTGTAGCATTCATTTCTGATATCCTCAAATTCAAAACCATGTATATATGATTTCTTGGAAAGATTTAAGATAAAGGGCTTAAATTCTTCAGCCAGTTCCTCTTTAGCTTTCACGTCACCATTCTTTGAAAGTCTGGCAAGTCTTTCAACATTAATTAAATTCAATTTTTTCACCTCTCAAATTAGCAATATTTGCGGCATAGCCATATATCTATAACGAGGAGGTGAATAAAATGAGACTGGCAATTGATATTGGTCATAACTGCAATTATGACCATGGAGCAACAGGAATTAAATCAGAGGACAGCCTGAATTATGAGGTTGGTACGAAGCTAATGAAAAAATGTTCAGATGCAGGTATTGAAGTTATTTACTGTGCGCCTGTAAATCCTAAAAGTCTATCCGATTCCCTAAATCAAAGAGTGAACGCAGCAAACAACTCAAAGGCAGATTTCTTCATATCCATTCATCATAATGCTTTTCCGGGGGCAAATGGCAGTGAAATTCTTTGTATTCCCGGAGGGGATGCAGAGAGAGTCGCTAATATCATTCTACCGGAAATAGTAAAGCTTGGTTTCCAAAACAGGGGTGTCAAAGCAAGATATGATCTATTTGTATTAAATGAGACAATAATGCCTGCAATATTGATTGAATGTGCATTTTGCGACAGTGAGACAGATATGGCAATATATGATTCGGATAAAATGGCTCAGGTGATATTTAATGGAATCATCAAAGCCTTCAATATCGGGGTATACCATGTGGTGAAAAAAGGAGAGACTCTTTCCAGTATAGCAAGGCTGTATAACACAACAGTTAAAAATCTGATAGCTCTAAATAACCTGAAGGATCCGAATCTTATTTATCCGGGGCAAAAGATAAGGGTAAGATAAAACTGTATATGAGTAAGTGTAAAAATATTCCTACTTATAATTATAGGTAGGAATATTTAAAAATTCAAACACTTATTTAGTTATTATGGCTAAAACTATTGGAAAAATCAAAAATATCACGAAAGGAGGAGAATTATATGGCAGAGGCATTGTTGACGACACTATCTCTGGTTATAAAATATAAGGCTGGCATAGATGAAGCTGGAAATGATGTTTTTAAAAGACAGGGTTTTCCAACATATCAAACACAGCTGTAGATGATAACCTGAGTGCAGTAGGACATGCTATAGGGAATATACTTAATACTGAGATTTATAGTGTGCTGAAGGAAGAGAGTTTTGAGCTGCTGGGGTAGGAATTCTTATGAATAGTTTGGAAAGGGTGTGGAAGTTGATTTCTGCATCCTTTTTTTACTCTTTAGGAAATTATAAAATTTAAAAGTTGTGGATAACTTAAGGGAAATGCGATTATACGTAGTCTAGTTACAGTCCCTAAAGAGTAAAAAATAAAAATAGTCGCCTGCCAGATTTTCCTCACATGCGTTCGGAAAGGCAGATGCGAGAAAAAAATCGACGGCGCATAGTCGCCTTGGCGATTTTTTTATACTGCAATTAAATTAAACATTTATAAAAGAAAATTTGTCTCCTATATGAACTTATTCAGGAGATAACACAATTACGTTGGGATCATTTCGAAAATACTTCCCGGAAGAAATAAAATGTAGAAATTTTTTAATGAAGGATTATCGACAGAATCTGGACTCCTTATGCTAAAGGGTTGGTTGCATTAAAGAAGCCAGCCCTTTATTTATCCGCTGCTTCTTGATTCATAAAGGGATTTACATAACCCGGGCACAGATGAGTTTCGCTCCAGGACATCATGGTATTCAAAACGGGAATAAAACTTTCCCCTAACTCACTTAAAGTATACTCAACCTTAGGAGGGATCTCTTTATAAATTTCCCGATGTAAAAAGCCATCTTTCTCCAACTCACGGAGCTGTTTGGTAAGTGTGGATTGTGTTATACCATCCAGACGGCGTATCAGCTCGCCAAAGCGCTGAACCTTATAAAATGCTATATACCATAAAATCAATATCTTCCATTTACCGTTCAATACAGACTGTAGCTTGCTCATAGGCACACAGCGGGCTATCATATTCTTGTCGCTGAACTTATTCTCTGCCATATTTCATCCCTACCTTTCATTAACAGTATACCTCACGCATAAAATAAAGACAATGTACTGCTTTTTCTTATACATAGTATTAAAAATAATACTATGACCATAAAAAGACCGTACTTGAATAAAAAAAACCTTTTCTGTAACATATAAATCAGAAACGGGAGGCCGCCATCTTGAGACTCGTTTCATCGAGAAAAACTACAATAAAGGAGCGATATATATGCATTATACTGGAACTATTTGGAGACCTCCATATGAGGCATCCTCTCTACTAATTGAAGTCACTGCTGGCTGCACCCACCACAAGTGCAAATTTTGTACTCTCTATGATGATCTTCCTTTCAAATTTAGAATGTCTCCGCTGGAAGATATAGAAGCGGATGTGGCAGAGGTACAGGCCGGACTACGCTCCTGGCGCAGCCAGAAAGTCAACCGTGTTTACTTAACCGGAGCCAATCCCTTCGTTTTAAAATTCCAACGGCTAAAAGAAATCGCAGATCTGATTCACAAATATCTGCCCGAGTGCGAGACAATAGGCTGTTTCGCGCGTGTTACTGATATTACTCTAAAGACGGACGATGAGTTAAAGGTTTTACATGAGCTTGGTTATGACAGCATTACCATCGGTGTGGAAACTGGTGATGGAGAAATTCTTGAATTCATGAATAAGGGCTACGCACCGGAAGAAATTATAACCCAAAGTCAACGTCTGGATGCCGCCAACATCAAGTATAATTATTTTTATCTTACCGGCCTCTCTGGTGCTGGACGAGGAAAAATCGGTGCGTTAGAAACGGCCAAAGTATTTAATCAGACTCATCCACAGATAATAGGTTCCTCAATGCTTACTATCTATCCGGAATCAGAACTGTTCTCTGAAATTCAGGCTGGAAATTGGTCCGAAGAAACAGAGTTGGAAAAACTGGAAGAATTGAAGACGCTCATTGAAAATCTGGATATTCCAGTAATCTTTGCTACTCTAGGTGCATCAAACGCCATTTTTCTTCAAGGCCAGCTTCCAAAGGACAAAGCTGCGATGGTTACCTATCTTGAGAAGATATGTAAAACTCAAAAGGAATCGGAATTGCGGCACTATCGCACACACCTGAAACATCTTTAAGTTACTGGACAAGTGTTTGTTGATGAAAGTCTCATCACTTCTAAACTAAAATATTATTTTCAATGTCAAATTATATAAAAGGGACAAAGAATATATGGAACAAGGTAAGTATGGAAAGTTTACTTTTGTGAAGATATCGGGGCTTTATGCTGAATTGCCACATAAAAAAGAAAATCAGTATCAGATATATTTATAATTGGCAAAATAAGAATACTGTACAATAATCATCTCCAAACATTAAAAAACTAAATCGGAGGAGAAACCAATGAAAATTTTAAAACTTTTATTAGTATTCGTGCCAATAAGTTTTATTGTGGAATTCTTGCATTTCAGCCCGGTATTCGTATTTACAGCTGCTTGTTTATCTATTGTGCCATTAGCAGGAATTATGGGTGAGGCAACTGAAGAGCTCACTTACTATGCAGGGCCAAGATTGGGAGGCTTTTTAAACGGTACCTTTGGGAATGCTACAGAACTGATTATTTCTGTATTTGCCTTAAAGGCAGGGCTATTCGATGTTGTAAAAGCATCAATAGCTGGCTCAGTTCTTGGCAATATACTTCTTGTACTTGGAGCAAGTATGCTTGCAGGTGGACTAAAATATAAAATACAGACCTTTAATAAAAATGCAATCGGAGCGTCAACATCCATGTTGTTTCTTGCTGTTATAGCTCTATCAATCCCGGCTATGTTTACAAACTCAATTGATGCAAATCTGGTTTCTACCAGATATGAAAGTTTTAGTGTGGGTATAGCGGTACTTTTAAATTTGATTTATATACTTGGTCTTGTTTTTTCATTTTACACTCATAAAGATTTATATGGAACAGAACATCCTGAAGTTGCAGAAGAGACTAAATGGTCTTTAAAAAAATCCATTATTATTCTTATTATAGCAACAATTTTAATTGCTATAGAATCAGAGTTTTTAGTTAGTTCTGTTGAACCAATGACAAAAGCCCTAAATTTAAGTGAGTTTTTTGTTGGTATTATCCTGATTCCTTTAATAGGAAATGCTGCCGAACATAGTACTGCGGTAATTTTTGCTATCAAAAACAGAATTGAAGTTGCAGTAGAAATCGCAGTTGGTTCAAGTCTGCAGATTATACTTTTCGTTGCCCCTGTGCTTATATTCGTCAGTTTGTTTTTTAAGTCAATGAGCATAATATTCAATGTATTTGAGCTTGTATCTTTAATATCCTCAGTTCTAATTGTCAGCAAAATTTCAAACGATGGGGAATCAAACTGGTTCGAAGGGGTACAATTAATAACTGTGTATATTATTATAGCTATGGGATTTTTCATTCTCAAATAATCTTATCAGGGACTGTATCAGGTTTGTATTTACACAAATGCGGATACAGTCCCATTTACATGTCTGACAAATCCTGCATATAGCTTTATAGTGTTGATTTATACTGCTTCTTATAGATATTTATAACTATTCAAGAAAATCATAACACATATATTCCTTAGGGTATAACATAGTAAACTGGAATGCAGATACAAGTGACTGGAATAAAACTTCAGTGACTCAAATAATGAGATATATCAATAAGCAGGTACGCCCGGGCGGAATAATCTTAATGCATTGTGCAGGGGGCAGAGATGGAAATTTATCCAATACCGTTAAAGCACTTCCGAAAATAATAAGTTCACTTAAGAGTCAGGATTATGGCTTTGTTACGGTTGAGGACTTGCTGTATATACCGGCTTCAAAATAACAGGCTATTAGTAAAGCGGGGCAGCAGATATGGATTGTGATAAAACATATGCTATCCTATATGTCATATAATCAATTCTTAAGTTGTACCCATACAATTGTAAAATGAAGTCTTTAGTATTATAATAATTTTGGTATTTTTATACAAAGATGTAATACTAGGGAGGACTTGTAAATGAAAAATTCAAAAATCTTAAAATTAAGTCAGACTGGATTGTTTGCGGCATTATGCTATGTATCGTTCACCTTTCTTCAGATTAAAATTCCAGTACCTGGAGGTGATGCAACTTCTATACATGTAGGTAATGCCTTCTGCGTATTAGCTGCTCTGTTTCTTGGAGGTCTATATGGAGGATTGGCAGGTGCAATAGGAATGACTATAGCCGATTTACTTGATCCGGTCTATATCTTAGGGGCTCCAAAAACATTTGTATTAAAATTATGCATTGGATTAATAACGGGATTGGTTGCACATAAGTATGCGAAAATAAACATCAGTAATGACAAAAGCTATATATTTAAATGGAGTCTTATCTCTTCAGCTTGCGGCCTGGCATTCAATGTTGTTTTAGACCCTGTTGTAGGATACTTCTATAAGCAGTATATTCTTGGACAACCTCAAAAGGCTGCAGCAATTTTAGCAAAACTAAGTGCATTCACTACATTCTTTAATGCAGTTATATCCGTAATATTAGTAGTATTAATATATAATGCAATTATTCCTATTCTAAAAAAATCAGGATTTTTACTTGCTTCAGATGAAAACTAAAAATGTGCAATTAATGGGGATGTATCAAAATTAATAATGATACATCTCCATTGCTGCTTCATAGTAAATAAATTAATTTTCCTGAATCAGTGCAATTGGGCACTTTTTGTTACAGTCAATATGTATAGAAATTATCCATGTTTTTCACAAATAAAGGAATTTATACTTTTATGTAGAATATTATAATTAGAGTGTTTAAACACTTAATTTGTAATATAGGGGGGATCACAATGGAGATTTCAAAGCCATTAGTGATAAGTGAATTATTTGGAGCAGAAGGGGTGATATATCCTCTGGATTACAAGGAAAGAGAATACTCCTTTAATCGCATCAATATCGACGGTGTTAAGTTAAATCAGGTTGTTGTTAAAGAATTTGAGGATGAATCAGGCATAGAGTTCCATATAATGGAAGGCGCCAATATAGTTGCCCAATTTGAAGAACTAAAGTACATAGAAGAGGATAAAAAATTGATCTATGAACTAAAATTTGACGATTGCGTGATAAATGTAGAAAATCAAAAAATGCTGGGAAGCCTTGTTATTACAGGGATATCGGTTGATTATCCGAATGACGGCAATGAGAACAAAATATTGATCAAGACTGGAAATAATTCGAAGATAATATTAAAGGATTATTTCAAGTTTCAGAACATTTCATTGTAAAGGTTTATTTGAAATTACTATAGTTTATTAATACATTTTCAGGGACTGGGTTGGCAGTTCTGCTTACACATCTTGACAGAACTATGGTCCGGATATTATAATATGCTTAATCTCTTTGCACTGCATATAAATCTACAGTACAAACTGAGCAGGCGATGGACTTATTTATAAGTTCGTGGAGCCGGGCCATAATGGCAGCAGGTGAATAATAATACCTGTGGGACAGTAATATGTTCCACAGGTTTTTTTTATACCTTTTTACATATCCTATAGAATGCAATGCCATAGAGCTATCCTAAAAGAATTACAATTGGAGGTAACTATTATGACAGAAAAACAAACAAATAAGATGAAGGGGCTGACATCGGCGGAAGCTGCCAAGCTCCAGGAAAAGTACGGCAGGAATGAGCTGGTGCCGGAAAAGAAGGAAAGCATCTTTCACAAAATTTTTCAGGTAATCAGTGAGCCAATGTTTTTACTGCTGATTATCGCTGCAACAATCTACTTTATTCTTGGAGAACCTAAGGATGGGGCTATAATGCTGATATTTGTAGTGGGAATAATCAGTATAGAAGCAATACAGGAATGGAAAACAGACCAGACATTAAAGGCTTTGAAGGACTTGTCGGCTCCACATATTAAGGTGTTGCGTGACGGGGAAGAAAAGACTATAAACAGTTCAGATTTAGTGCCTGGGGACATTATGTATATTGCCGAAGGAGTAAAAATACCTGCTGATGGCATTGTTGTAAAGGCAAGTACATTATGTGTTGATGAATCCTCACTAACAGGAGAATCTCTTGGTGTCTGGAAAGTCACCAGTGAAGAGTATATAAATGAAAACAATGACTATTGGAGACGCGATTACTGTTACGCGGGTACACTTGTTACACAAGGGACAGGAATCATTCTTGTAGATAGAATAGGACTATCAACTGAATATGGAAAGATAGGAAAGGATATCGTAAGTGCCCCGGCTGGAGATACTCCTCTTCAGAAGCAGACCGGGAAACTGGTGAAATTAAGCGGTGCAATTGCGGCAGCTTTGTTTATCCTGGTAGCAGTTGTAACATTTTTCAATATTCCTGATCATGATATAAAGAGCAGGATTACTGAAAGTATTCTGTCAGGAATAACTCTTGCAATGGCCATGATACCTGAAGAGTTTCCGGTGATACTCACAGTGTTCTTATCCATGGGAGCCTGGAGACTGGCGAAGAAGCAGTCACTTGTAAGAAGACTTCCCTCCGTTGAGACCCTCGGGGCTGTTTCAGTTCTTTGCGTTGATAAGACCGGGACAATAACAATGAACAAGATGGCTGTCAGAGAAACATTCAGTTTATCAGGTGATGAAGAATATATTTCAAAGATAATGGGAATGGGCTGTAAACCGGATGCTTATGATCCAATGGAGAAGGCTATGATAAGCCGTTGTGAAGAACTTGGAATTTCAAGAGAGGTTCTTTTCGGCGGGCAGCTATTAAAGGAATATGCCTTTACCGATGAAACAAAAATGATGGGTCATGTCTGGAAAATTGGCACGGAAATTATTGTTGCAGCCAAGGGATCTCCTGAACGTATCCTGACAATAAGCGATATTTCACCGGAAGAAAGAATACTTGTGGAAGAAAAGATATATGAGATGTCAAATATGGGACTCAGGGTTATTGCTGTTGGAAATATGATTATTGAAAATGAGAATGAGATTCCTGAGACTTTGACAGAATGCAGGCTGGAACTTTTAGGAGTGGTAGGTCTTGCCGATCCTCCGAGAGAATCAGTAAAGGAAAACATAGAGATTTGTACAAAAGCAGGGGTACGTGTTGTCATGATTACAGGAGACAACGGTATTACAGCAAGCTCCATTGCAAAGCAGATCCATATGCCAAACAGCGATAAGATAATCACAGGCGATGAGCTGAATGTAATGAGTGATGAGGAGCTTCAGGAAAGAGTAAGGGATGTCAGCATCTTTTCACGTGTACTTCCTGAACATAAGATGAGGATTGTAAGAGCCTTCAAGGAAAACGGAGAGGTTGTTGCAATGACAGGAGATGGAGTAAACGATGCTCCGGCATTAAAGTATGCCGATATTGGTATTGCAATGGGAAAACGTGGTTCGGAGGTTTCAAGGGAAGCTGCTGATTTAATACTTCTGGATGACAACTTCTCCACAATTGTGGATACAATCAAGGATGGAAGAAGGATTTATGACAATATCAAAAAAGCGGTAGGCTATGTATTCACTATTCATATACCTATAGCATTTGCTTCTCTGCTGGCGCCTATGATGGGAATAAATCCGGCAAGCCTGCTGCTTCTGCCGTTGCATGTTGTTTTACTTGAACTTGTAATAGACCCTACATGCTCAATTGTTCTGGAACGTCAGCCTGCTGAAGCTGATATCATGAAGAGAAGACCGCGCAATCCGAAAGAAAGACTTTTATCGGCAGCTATGTTATCCAAGAGTGCCATGCAGGGATTAACCATATTTGGAGCATCTTTTGCAATGTACTTATATTTTTTAAATCTATATCCTGGCAATGCTCCATTGGCAAGAACAATGGGTCTTAGCATCATATTGCTTTCCAATGTATTGCTAGTACAGGTAATCAGTTCAAATACAGAATATGCATATAGAACATTTGTGAGACAAATAAAGGATAAGGTAATGTGGGCTGTTATTTTAGGTACTGCAGCCGCCTTGTTTGTCATGATTTACACTCCGTTAAACGGATTTTTAAAACTGGCACCTTTATCATCAGGACAGCTGCTTCTTTCAGTAGGAATTTCATTTCTTGCTGTAATGTGGTATGAACTGGTTAAGGCAGGCAGAAAAATTTTTGCAAGAAGCAAATAAAAATAGAAAATATTAAGAAAGAGGTTAGTAAATATGAGTTTTTCTTCAAGATCTTCAAAAAGAAATCACTATAAGCATGGTAAACACGGGAGCAGTCACTATCAGAAAAAAGGAATCATGGGCAAATTGTTTAACATGATTCAGTCAGGAAGCAGTTCCGGCAGCCATTATAACAATTACAGGAAACAGCACAGCAATACTTCAATGCAGAATCATCCTTACTCAAATCAACCATCACTGAATTGCACAAACTGCAACAGTGAGATACCTGCAGGGGCAAAGTTTTGCCTCAATTGCGGTGAAAAAGTTAAAACAGAACTGTTCTGCCCAACTTGCGGAGAAAAAATGGCCCCAAATGCGAAGTTTTGCCCCCAATGCGGAAATAAACTGAGCAGGTAAGGTTATGGGCTTATTCAGTCAGATGAAATATGGCGGGAAAAGGTTCGGGGAATACACTATTGAGAAGTGTATAGGTGAGGGAAGATATGGTTTGTGTTTTCTTGCCAGAAACGACCTTGGCAGCAATGTAGTCATCAAGAAATTCAAAAACAGCTTTTCAGGAAAGAATTCAGAAAAGAATATAAATGAAGCTGTAATACTTTCAAGGCTTGGGGATAAAAGATTCCCCGAGCTTTTGGGCGTAATCAATCAGGGATCCTTCTACGGTTATGTGCTGGAATGGAAACCTGGTATCACTCTAAAGGACATGATTTTCAGAAAAAATTATAAGTTTTCAAAAAAGGAAATCTATAGTATTGGTATCAGGCTTATAGATATAATAAAGCACCTGCATGAAAACGGCATTGTTCACAGGGATATAAGAATACCCAATGTCATTATTGATAATGAAGAGGTGTACCTCATTGATTTCGGTCTGGCCAGATTTGCTGATGGGGAAAAATACAGATATGATCTTGATTACTCCTATCTAGGTGATCTTCTCCTGTATTTGATTTATTCCTCTTTCGAAAAGAAGGGAAGAAAGAGCCTGCCATGGTATGAGGAGCTGCCCCTGAAAGACAGCCAGAAAATATTCCTCAGCAGGTTAATAGGCCTTGAAGTGGTTTATGAAAGTATTGAGGAAATAGAGAAGGATTTTATTGATGCCTTCGGGCATGCCCGAATCTTTTGATGAGTCTATGACTGAAATCAGAAATGTGATAATCAGAAAATAAAAAATAATCCTGTATGAGAATTTTAGATTTCATCATACAGGATTTTATTTTTATTCGGTACAACAATATTCACGATATTTGGGCATAAGTATGCTTAATTGACTTTATGTTATGGATTATATATCATAATAACAAAAATAGAAAGCGGAGTGATAGGTATGAGTAGTGCAATGGGAATAACTACATTAGAACAAATTATAAGAATATCAGCAGCAATTGTTGTAGGAAGCCTGATTGGATTAGAACGCAAGCGTCTGCATAAAGCTGCCGGAGTCAGGACCCATGCAGTTGTAACAGTAATATGTACAATGTTAACTATTGTATCTGTGTACGGATTTAATGGTCTTCCAGGAAATATTGACCCAACAAGATTATTATCTAATATAATAACAGGAGTCGGATTTTTAGCAGGGGGAACTATTTTCGTTGCTACGAAAAAGAGAAGTAATAGCATGGAAGAAAGTGTTGTTGGTTTAACAACAGCA
>JBEHWK010000100.1:0-12685 GCA_040217795.1 Clostridiaceae bacterium | reverse complement strand
AGAATTTAAAAAACTTATAAGAAAACAATACAACTACATTAAGAAAATTGCAAAAGAAGGATTTTATTAAAAAAGCAGCTTCACAGGTTTTTGATGTGAAGCTGCTTTTTTACAATACGGTAGGTGTTCCATCACTTACTTGATATAATCACGTTTTGCAGTATTAGGTTGTCCTATGTTTTTGTGTTTTGGGGTTCCATTTTGTAACTTTGGAACCCAAATGGAACCCAATGGGTTCCACTATTTTAACACAAATAAATACTTAGAGCTTATTTGTCACACCACTCTAAACATATCAATGTATTACTCATCTATAAATATACTTGAATCTAATAGTGGCAAATTCATAATAAACTAATGTCCAAAGCCCGTTCAATCCTTTTTAACCCTTGATATTACTAATCCAACTACAGTTTCTATATGGCTGGATTATTTAGACCAATTATTTCCCCAATGTTTTCTAAAACATATCACCTCAATACACCTCTGTAATTTCAAGTGTTAAAGGAAACTAATTATTGGAATCAAATTTTTTAGCTTGTCCAAAATTACATTAATTCTCTACTCATTAGTAGCAGATTTGTAGCATTTCTACTAATTACTTTTTTACATAACATCTGAATAGTCTAAGCCATATTAAGGAAGAAAATTCTTTAGCCAGATAATATTTTTTATTTAAAGAACCTAAGGAGGGAATCCTATAGGTTCTTTACTTTTTGCAGATGCTTTCATGCAATCATTGTAAATAATTTATTAACTCATGTAAATAATTTATTAACTCACTCTTCATAATCAAAACCTATATTTTAAACAGTACCCCCTTACAAGTTTTCAATTCAAACTTTATCTGTATTTATATTAAAGTAATTGTGAAAGTTATTAATTATCCTGTAAATAAACCTAGTTACATCTTGCTCCTTCACATCAGGACAAACAGAAAAAATGCCAACTGAAGGATAAACATTATGATTTATAATAGGTCTTTGTACAGCTATTTCTTTGTATCCATTTGTATGAGGATATAATAGCCACATCAAAAGTACAGATATTTGATTTTTTACTGAAGCTATTCCGTGTAAATACTTCAATGTCGTATCAGGCAAGTACTTCTGTTCGACACTTTTCTCATAAGTATGTTTTGCATCTAGTATTCCATACCTAATTTCTCCACCATATTCAAACTTTAACATATAATCAGGAGTTAAGTAAGAACTCCTTGATTTAAGTACATACAAATCATTAAATTCAACATTATCAGCCAAGCTACCACTTATTTTGGGCTCATAGTAAAGAGTGAGTTTTGTATCTAAGTTTTTATTAATAAAATGGTATGCTGAATATTTCCCACTTACTAAATCAAATACAGTCTCATCTTCTCTAAAGTTCTCATTTAATTCATAACCTATCTTCTTTATACCTAAAATTAATTTAAGCAGACAATAATATTCATAAATCTTTGAAAGTTGCTTCAATCTCATCATATACTCTTCACCTGCAAATGAGTATGTCCTATAATCTTCCCACCAAAGACTCATAACTTCAAATATAGTTCTATAGTGAAGTATATTTCTAAATATAGGTGTAAACCTTGGAGAAATAAACTTTACTTGCCTTATATCTTTAAAGATACTTTTATATTGACTAAATAACACTTCATAATCTGATGTTAATGCAGTTATTTCATTAGATATTTTTTCATACCTTGTGATAAGAAGTTTAACTCTAAGATTTGATGGTATTTCATAATTATCTAGCAACTCTTTAGGATTCCTTAATGAATTCTTTAATTTATTAATAAGTTCATTCTGTATATAACGATTTATATTTAATGTACTATTTACAAGTTCCTTTATAAAAGCAAGTATTAGTTGATTTTCATAAATATCATAACTGTTTTGCTGTATTGAGGATACGATTTTTTCAGGAATATAATTTTTATTATTTAATTTAATTATAGTATCATAATTACACTCTTTAAGCATTTCAGGATGCTTAGAAATCCATAATAATTCATTTGGTCCAAACTGCCACGCCTTATTAATATCCACTATTTTACTATTATGTGCTATAATGTTTTTAGCATTATTTTTAAAGTAAGGATATTGGGAGTTCAGCTTAAAAATTATACTTCTGTGAATTTCAATTAAAGCAGATATACTATTATTGGCAGCTCCTTTTACTATACCACTCGCCTTTCGACTTCTGCTATAATTATTAAAACATATTTCAAGAAGTCCTGCTTGCATATTGCTTATTTCTTCAATCATCTTTTCAATATTCTTGCTAATCTGTTTTTTAGTCGCTATTTGATAGTAATCACTATAGTAATAGGTTTCTTCAATTTTTAGAGAAAAATTTGTGAGGTCATATTGATTTTTAAAATGCCTTAAAAGTTCAGATTGAATACTATTATCCTCACTTGAATAATAAACAGTAACAGGCTTCTCATCTATAAATAAAAGTAACTGTGTCGTTTCCTCTTGCCACTCTTCTAGGATGAACTTGAATTTATAATTCAAATCTTCGTAAAACAAAAAACTTTGAATTTCTTCTTGAGAAGGATAAAATGCACTTAATGGTATATATGTAATAATATTACCTTGTTCGTTTAATATAATAAGTTCCACTTTGTAAACACCTCCCTAAATTATTATTAGAAGAGGCTTTTTAATGGTTACCGAAGAACTGATAGTAACCATGCTCCGCTGCACCATTCTCTAATATTTTCTTTAATATTTTAGAACATCTTTTAAGCTCGTACTTATCGCTTATATCCACTAAATCCTTTAGCATTTCTTCGTATTTTTCACCATAACCATTTAAAAGTGGGAGTATCTTTTGAGATATCGAATAATCTAGTGGTTCAAATACACCATCATCCATATACTTTTGTGCTACTATACAATAATTTTTTATAGCCTTAATAGATCTAGCACTAATATACTTCTTATTATCTATTAGCACTTCATTAAAACTCCTGAAAGCATTAGCAATAGATGGATTTAACACATCTTCCCTCTTTGGCATAAAATACTTTTCTAGTGAATTGTATGAAACAATACTATCTATGTTTGAAACTTCTTCAGCTTCATAATCTATGATATTACTTAACTCTGGTGGTTCAACCATTATCACCCATGATCTATCTAAAAATCTATCAGATAATATCTCAGTGGTATGGTCAAAATTAATTGTTGCTAAAAATCTTGTGCTTTCTGTTAACACAAATTCATAGTTTTCACTTATCTTTAAGGTGTTTTTATTAAAATCCACATCATCACAATGCATTAGAAACTTTGACCAATAATGTTCTATTGAGCTTAAATTAGCTGAATATTCTTGTTCGGCGGAGCCGCAGTTCCGGTATGGCGTGAGCCACCTGTCCGGAACTACTGATCCACTCTTTAGTTTTTTGTTATTCACTAAGTTTTTTGTCTAATCCGTATACCTCACGCATAGAAATGTCCTTGGTTGGATCAATGCTTTCTATATTGATTTTGTATGAATCATGAACGATACGATCCAGTATGGCATCTGCCAAAGGACCATCATTACCTCCAAGTTGCTCATACCAGCCTTCTGCTCTATATTGGGAGCAGAAGAGGGTGGAGGATTTCTTCCTGCGGCGATGCAGTAATTCGAAAATATCCTTACGCTCATTTTCATTAGGTTTTAAAAGTAACCACTCATCAATAATGAGCAGTAGTGGATTAGCATACCTTGCCATGACCCTTTTGTATGTACCTTCATTTCTTGCCATTTCAAGGTCAATCAGAAGGTCTGGAAGTCTTACATACTTTGTAGTATAGTACTGCTTGCAAGCTTCCATTCCAAAGGCACAAGCCATATATGTTTTACCGCTTCCGGTTGCACCGGTAATAAAGATGTTCCGATATTCTGCGATATATTCACAGTTTGCAAGCCTTGTGATGAGTTCTTTGTTCAGCTTACGTCCGGATGTATAGTCAATGGCCATAATGCTGGCATCAGGCTGGTCGAATTCAGCATTCCTCATTAATCTCTTTAATCGGTTATTTTTTCGGCTGTTGTATTCAATGTCTACCAGCATAGCAAAGCGATCCTCGAAAGAAACTTCCTTCATTTTGGTGTCGGTCAACTGGTTACGGAATGCATCTGACATGGAAGTTAGGCGCATTTCAATTAATTTATCAATCGTACTTTGATTTATCATAGATGTTTACCTCCCATAATAGCCGGCACCTCTTGTAATGCCGTGATTATTGTGTGTGGTTTCCGGTTTATCCGGTACGATTTGTGACTTGTCACTCCCGGTTGAGAGTATGTTTTTGATACTCTTATAACTTGGTTTAGATGTATAGGAAAGAGCCTTATTACAGGCAGCTTCTAAACGCTCGATTGAATATTTATCTGCCAGCTTTAAAACTCCCATACAGCTTCTGTAACCCTGCTGTTCCACACGGTTGGAGGTAAGTAGTGCATCTACTACCTGATAAGTATTGCGTCCAATCTGATCAGCCCACTTGCGGAAACGGTCGCCGTTCCATTCAAGATACTTCTGGTGGTCTTCAGGCATGTGTTCCACTATAGTACTGTACTGCCCCTTTCGTCCGTAAAGACGGCGATGTGAGGCTATGCGGTTATGGTTATAGAAAACTTCTATTGTTTTATCTGTTATTCTCACATCAACCTTACGTCTTATGTATTCATAAGGGATTGAGTATAGCATTCCGTCAATGGATATGTGATAATTGAACTGAACGGTGGCTTGCTTCCATTCCGCCAGTTCATAAGGGGTAGTAGGTAATGGTGCCAGTAGTGGCAGTTCTTCGTCTCGGAAGAGACTTAATCGGCTGCCTTCTTTCTTTTGAAAAAGGCGAGCATTAAAGGCTTTCAGTTTCTCCCATATGGCACAATTTAATTCAGCCAGTGAAAAGAACTGTTCATTTCGCAATGCAGCTGTAATCCATGTAGATATATTCCCAACAGAACCCTCTGCATTCGGCTTATCTTTTGGTTTTCTAACCCTTGCGGGAATAACCGCAGTACCATAGTGTTCCGCCATTTCATGGTAAACAGCATTTAACTGTTGATTGTACCAACCTCCGTTATGTACTACGGCAGTCTTGCAGTTGTCAGGCACAAGGATTTTGGCTACGCCGCCGAAGTATTCATACATGTGAACATGTGCAGTTATCCATGCCTGCTGTTTTTCATTAACAAAAGCTTCAACATAAGCATACTGGCTGTAAGTCATAACTCCTACAAACACATAAGCATCAATGATTTCACCAGTATCAGGATCAGTGATATGTGCGGGATCACCTGCCCAATCCACCTCAACTTGTTCACCTGGTTTACGTCCAATATGCATGGTTGCACGGCGTTTCTGTTCATCTTGTTGGATGTAATAGCAGAATTGAGAATACATGAGCGGTTCCACGCCGCTAAGGCGACAACACTCAATGTATTCTGTCCATAAAAGCTTTTTGGTGACTCCGTTTTTGAGTAACTCCTTATGAATGTAAGCAAGGTCTGGCATTTTTTTATTGTTGCTACTTTTGCCATCCTTTGGGTAAAGAATGCCTTCTAATACCGCATTTGTTTGTTCATTAAGGAGCGGCCAGGAAATATTCAATTCCTCAGCCCTCTTTAGGACCTTCGATACGGTGTTTCTAGAACATTGGCAACTGAGAGCAATGTTCCGTTCACTGAATCCCAGGCTTTTTATCCTTAGAATTTCACGATAATCAGTCATAATTATGACCACCTTTATAATGTATTTACATCAGAAAACTGATGCATAAATACATTATTGACAAGTATATGAAAATGGCTCATTTTATCCGGAATTGTGGCTCACTGAAAAACAGAAGGGTGGCTCACTTTAGCCGGACAGGTGGCTCAAAACAAACAAGAATACTCAGTTGATAAGAGTGAACAGTCAAGAGAAGCAAAAAATGGGTTTAATGTTTCGGGAAATACAGGTTTGCAGTCAGGAATAGCTAAAACAAAAAACAAAAAATAAGTAATATAAAAGTGCCTGTTTCAAAACAATATACGTAAACAGACACTTTAATTTAATTGACTATAGTTTTAAATCCTTGAAACTCCGCTTTTAACAGCAGCCTCTTTAACAGCGTCAGCAACCTTACTCTGAACTGCCCTGTTGAAAGCTGCAGGTATTATATAATCTTCTGTTAATTCTGAGTCTGGTATTGAATTTGCTATAGCGTAAGCTGCGGCTATTTTCATTTCTTCGTTTATTTCTTTAGCTCTTGAATCTAAAGCCCCTCTGAATATTCCAGGGAAAGCTAGTACATTGTTTACCTGATTAGGGAAGTCTGAACGGCCAGTTCCTATTATTCTGGCGCCTGCTTCCTTTGCATCTTTTGGATAAATTTCAGGTTCAGGATTAGCCATTGCAAATATTATAGAATCATTAGCCATGGATCTTACCATTTCCTTGGATAGTGAATTTGGAGCAGAGACACCGATAAAAACATCCGCTCCCTTTATAACATCCTGTAAAGAACCTGTTTCACCATTTGGATTAGTTATTTGAGCTAATTCCTTAATTGAAGAATTTTTAAATTCCATGTTTTTGTGTATAACTCCGCTTCTGTTGCATAGAATTATATTTGTAACGCCTGAGGAAAGGAGAAGTTTACATATAGCTGTACCAGCAGCACCTGCTCCGTTTATAACAATCCTTAAATCTTCAAGTTTTTTGCCTACAACTTTTAAAGCATTTATAAGGCCGGCAAATGTTACTATTGCTGTTCCGTGCTGATCATCATGAAATACCGGTATATCCAATCTTTCCTTGAGTCTGGATTCTATTTCAAAACATCTTGGGGCAGAAATGTCCTCCAGGTTTATTCCGCCCAGAGAAGGAGATATCCTTACAATTGTTTCAATGATTTCGTCTGAATCCTTAGTATCTAAAACTATAGGAAAAGCATCAACATCTCCAAACTCCTTAAAAAGAACACTTTTTCCCTCCATTACGGGAAGTGAAGCCAAAGGCCCGATATCACCCAATCCTAAAACAGCGGTTCCATCAGAGATAACTGCGATAGTATTCCATTTACGGGTATAGATATAAGCTTTTTCAGGATTCTTGTGTATTTCCCTACAAGGTTCAGCTACACCGGGGGTGTATGCTATACTTAGATCCTTGGAGGTTTTAACGTTTACTCTTGATGTAACTTCAAGTTTACCTCTTTTTTCTTCGTGAAACTTCAATGCTTCCTGATATATGTCCATAAAAACACCTCACATGTAAATTTAAAATATATTTAGTTAATAATAATTATAATAAAAAAAATGTAAATTATAAACTTAAAGTATATAATTACGGACTTAAATAAAAAAATTATAAAAAAAATGATAATAACAAGAGAATATACGAATTTTAAAAAAATATCATAAATAATTATTCGCTAATCTTGTTGACCTTATGAAATTACTTTGGTAGTATTGTATAGGGGTAGTTTGATTACTTATAAAAATTCTGAAGAATAAGAAATGAACACCCATACTTAAAACAAAGCTAAGTATTTGTTAGCATATTTAAGGAGGAAATAATATGTCAGCATTTGTTGTATTAGGAGCTCAATGGGGAGACGAAGGAAAAGGTAAAATGACAGATTACCTTGCAGAAGAAGCCGATGTAGTAGTCAGATTCCAAGGGGGTAACAACGCAGGACATACGGTAGTTGTTGAAGATAAAGAATATAAACTTCATTTAATTCCTTCAGGAATACTATATGACGATAAGTTAAATGTAATAGGTAATGGGGTAGTTGTAGACCCGGTGGCACTGTTTGAAGAAATAGATTATTTAGAAGGTTTAGGAGTAAAAGTAACTCCTGAAAAGCTGGTTATAAGTGATAGAGCACATTTAATAATGCCATATCATAAAACTCTTGATAAGCTTAAAGAAAAAGCTAGAGGGAAAAATGACATAGGTACAACAGGAAAAGGTATAGGGCCATGTTATACAGATAAATATGAAAGAAGTGGTATAAGAGTAACTGACCTTCTTCATGATGAAGTTTTTAAAGAAAAGTTAGTAGAGAACTTAAATCTTAAAAATCCGTACATAACTGATGTTTTAGGCGGAGAAAGATTAGCTTATGATGAAATATACGGAGTATATTCAAAACTTGCAGACAGAATCAGACCTTTTGTTCAAGACACTTCTGTTACGGTATATAATGAAATTAAAAGTGGTAAAAATGTATTATTTGAAGGTGCTCAAGGAATGCTTCTTGATATAGATTATGGAACATATCCATATGTTACTTCTTCAAATACAACCTCATGCGGAGTTGCCAGCGGAGTAGGAATTGGACCAAATATGATTCAAAAAGCTCTGGGTATTGCTAAAGCATACACTACAAGAGTAGGTAAGGGACCATTCCCAACAGAATTAGACAATGAAATCGGTGAATGGATAAGAGAAAAAGGTCATGAATTTGGGGTTACAACAGGAAGATCAAGAAGATGCGGATGGTTAGATTTAGTTATACTAAAAACTACAGCAAGAGTATGCGGACTAACTTCTCTTGTGGTTACCAAGGTTGATACTCTTGCAGGACTAGACAAGATAAAGGTATGTGTTGGATATAAATTTAAGGATAAGGTTATAGATTATTTCCCAGCTTCTTTAGAGGATTTAGCTGAATGTGAACCTATATATGAAGAATTTGAAGGATGGGATGAGAGTATAGAACAGGCAAGAAGTTACGAAGAATTACCGGAAAATGCAAAAGTATACCTTAAGAGAATAGAAGAACTTACAGGTATAGAAATAGCTATTGTTTCAGTTGGACCTAAGAGAGATCAAACTATAAGAGTAGCAGAATTTTAATTTTTCATGTAAAAGTACATTTTTGTGGGTTTAGAGATAGATTCCGAAGGGGAATTTTACAAGAGGAACTTCCCGTTGGAGAAAAAATAGGAAATTGAAGAGGGAGCCTGAAGCTTTTAATAACTTCAGGAGCCCTCTTCTTCATGTTGTTTTTTAAAGGCTTATATTATGACTAGCCCAAATTACTTTGATGATTGCATATACTGGAACTGCAAGGAATGCACCTGAAATTCCAAAAACGGCAGCTGATGCTATCACTAAAAAAATGTCAGTAAGAGGGTGTATCTTCATTGCTTTAGACATAACCAGCGGAACTATAAATCTTCCCTTAATGGTCTGGGAGATCATGAATACTAAGGTAAGCTTGATTACCATAGAATAACTAATTGAAAAGGCAATTATATAAGGTATTATCATTGATATAAAAAAGCCTAAAAAAGGAATGAAGGCTAAAATAAATGTTGAAAGGGCAAGAAAAAATTTCCCGGGGAAATTTAATATGAGATAGCCTATAAATACAAAAATAGAAAGAAATGTAGCTACAGTAGCCTGACCTGTAATGTATCTGGATAAAACTTCATCACTTTTTTCAATTATCATGTCAGCTCTTTTGACACTTTTTACAAAAGGCATAGATAACAGGCTTTTCTTAAACTTATCATCAGCTTTTAGGAGGTAATACACAATAAGCAAAATTAAAATTACATTTGAGAACAAGTCCCAGCCAAAGTCAAATACTAATTTCAACATTGAGGTGACTCTCGAAAAGTAATGATTGAATTGACCAATAAAGTAGCCACGTAATAAATTTGAATCGAAGTATTTACAAAAGGTAGTATTATAGTAGAATGTACACTTTTCTATGAGTTTATTAGTCAGTATATAAAGTTTGGATGAAATATAACTCCATTGTTCAAGTAAACTGAAGTATATGGCAAAAATCAAAATATAAAAAACAAGCATTGAGATAATAAGTGAAAGAATAACTGATAAATTTTTTGAAAGACCTTTTTTAATAAATGAATTCTTTAATGGGTTTATGAGGTAATATAAAAACAGACCTATTATCAATGGAAGCACTATGACATTAAATAACTTTCTTATTAGTTCAGTTAGTATTGTTGCTTTGGTAAACAGCAGTATAAATATAATGAATAAGTTGGCAACTGTTAATTTATACAATAGGCTTTCTTTTTTCATGACAGTCTCCTTTAAGATTAAAATATATATATATCTTTACACAAAATGATAAAAATATGTTTTTAAGTAAATTAAATTATTAAATCCGACCGGTTTAATTGACTTTGTTTTCATAAAAATATATAATTTTTTCATGAGATAAAAATAATGAATTTATATAAGTAGGGGTGATATTTATGATAACAAAGGATATGACTATAGGAGAAATAGTTAGAAACAATCCTGATAAGATTGAAGTGCTTATGAGCTTCGGAATGGGATGCGTAGGCTGTCCATCAGCTCAAGCAGAGACATTGGAAGAAGCTGCTATAGTACACGGCTTAAACGTGACTGAATTAGTTGATGCTTTGAATAAATAATAAATGCAATTTAAAGAGGCTATGCCTCTTTTTATTTTTTGAAATAGCAATAAAAATATGGTAAAATTGGTAACATATATATAATCTTGCGGAGGCAAAAGATGGGGATGAGTTTTGAAAAGAAATACCCGGTGAATTTTTATAATATTGATTCGAAATTTAGGTGCAAAGTCACTTCATTTTTTGACTTTCTTGGAGACGTGGGAATGAGCCAATCAGAGGAGTTAGGAGTTGGGATACACAATTTGTTGGCTAAAAACCTTACCTGGGTATTTTATAAATACAACTTTAAGATTTTCAGGTATCCTGAGTTTGGTGAAGATATAAGAATAAAAACTACACCTACAGGCTTTAAAAAATTCTATGCCTATAGGGAATATTTAATTTATGATTCTGAAAATAATGTAATAGGTGAAGGGAAAAGTTTATTTTTTCTTATAGACATAAACAGAAGAAGACCTGCAAGAATACCTGAAGAAGAGTATGAGGCTTATGGGTGTAAAGGTGATATAGAGGACTCTATCCCTATGAATGAGCCTGAAAAGTTAATTGAACCTGAATATGTCAAAGAGTTCTACATACGTCACAGTGATATAGATTTTAACAGGCATGTAAATAACTCCAGATATGTAGAATGGGCATTGGAGGCAGTTCCTGAGAAAATAACAGAAGAATTCTCGTTAGAAGAGATAAGAATAGTGTTTATGAGAGAAATCACTTACGGCCATATGGTAAAGACTATGTGTTCTGTTCAAGAACAGGAATCAGGCAAAATTAAGGTCATCCACCTTATCAAGGATGATGAAGGAAGTGACATAACAGCATTAACAACAATATGGAAAGCAGACAAGGCGAGTTTATAATTATATGGATTTAAAAGCAGAAGCTCAGGCTTCTGCTTTGTCATTTGGCAGTAATGTTATCAGATGCTTGAGGCTTTTGCTGCCGTATAGGCTGAACTCCATGCCCACTGCAGGTTATAACCACCACAGTCTCCATGAACATCTAAAATCTCACCTGTAAAATATAATCCAGGTACTAACTTGGATTCTAAGGTTTCCTTATTCACGTCTATGGTATCTACACCCCCCGTTGTAACTTGGGCATTGTTAAATCCATTGGTTCCATTACACCTGAATTTCCATTCCTTCATAATAGATATAAGTTTATTTTTTTCTTTCCAGGATAGCTCCCAGGCTGGCTTGTGAAGATTATCCACTGAAGCTTCCTTAAGTAAAGTAGGAATAAGCTTTTTATTTATAATTCCGATAAGGGCATCTGATATTTCTCTGTAGGAAAAAATACTTAAATGTCCTTGCAGAAAGTTATCAACATGTGAAAAAGATGAATGAGGATTCATATCTACTAAAATATCAACAGATTTCCCATAATAAAGGGCTCTTGAAGCCAAGGCAGAAATCTGAAGGATAGGAGGTCCGGATATTCCATAATCAGTAAACAGAACTTCTCCAAATTCACTTCTTTTAATATCGCCATCAATAACAACAGAGGCAATAGCATCAAATTTAATTCCGGATATAGCTTTTAAGCGAGGATAATCTAGTTTTAGCTGGACTATTCCTGGCAGAGGAGTAATGATTTTGTGTCCCAGATTTTTAGCCAATGAATAGCCGGAGCCGTCTGAACCAGTTTTTTCTGCAGATTTTCCTCCACAGGCCAGTATTACTTTTCCACAGGAGAAAGTCTTCATATCTTCATTATCTGTGGATAAAATAAAAAGCTTATCCTTGTGGATAGATTTTACTTTGCAGGAGTTATACACAGGAATTCCCCGATCTCCTAGAGAGAGTCTCAGAATATCAACAACTGAGGAGGCTTGAAGGGATTTAGGATATAATTTGTTGTTTTCAAGCTCAACTATAGGAAGTCCCAGGGAAGCAAAATAGTTCAGGGTATCTTCAATAGAAAAACACTGCAGAGCATAGTTTGCAAATTGATTATTGGTGCTGTGAAAACCGTTGAAGGGGGCGATTATTGATGAGTTAGATATATTGCATCTTCCATTTCCGGTAGTTAATATTTTTCTTCCAACGCGTTCACCAGCTTCAACTATAGCTACATCAACTCCAAAGTCTTTTGCAAAAATTGCAGAAAGCAGTCCGGAAGCACCTCCGCCAACTATTATTAAATCATGATGTATCATAACAGACTCTCCTTTTTGTTAAATATAGAATAAATAAATTGTATCATTATTGAAATAATATAACTAGGGGAATGATAGCTGGCAAAAGAAAGAATATTACAGCAT
>JBEHWK010000099.1:0-13073 GCA_040217795.1 Clostridiaceae bacterium | reverse complement strand
TTTTCTCCTTTATAGGTATAGTTGTGTTCGATAGTTTGTTTACTTGAACAACCAGTAAATATCAATAGCACTATAATTATAAATAGACCTATAATTTTTCTCAAATTATATTCCTCCCCATAATATTAAATTTATTTCATGATATTCCATAATTATCTATTAATTCTATTATACACCTATACATTTATGAAATTATACATAATTAACATAACTATATATAAATTATATCTTCAGTTTCAAAATCCTTATGTTTCGTACTAGTTTAGGATTTATCCAGTATAAACGTCAATAATAATATATCATGTATTTAAGTATTTTTCCGAGATAGTTGCAAGTGATTTGCATTTGATCATATAATTTAATATAGGGCTTCAACTATAGGGTTCCTATACATATCATATTTTTATAAACAGAGGCAGGAGCTGATTTACTTGATAAAAATTTTAAGCACTTATAGTGCTCTATGTGAACATAGACCTGAAGGTCTATATAAACTTAATAAATCTTATTCTTTAGAAAAAAGGGATGTGAAACAATGTTAGCATTTGAATTCATGCAGAAAGCATTTTTAGCCGGGTTTTTAATTTCATTGCTTTGCCCTGTTGTGGGCCTGTTTATTGTTCTGAGACGTTATTCAATGATTGGAGACACGCTTTCACACTCTTCATTTGCCGGGGTGGCAATGGGGCTTGTAAGCAACATCAATCCCCTGTTCACGTCATTTATTTTCACCACATTATGTGCAGTGGTCATAGAATTTTTAAGGGATTATTTCAGAAAGTACGCTGAATTGGTTATGTCTATTGTACTGACACTTAGCCTTGGCATAGCAATTGTACTTGTAAGTTCAGGAAAGACAACTGCTAAAGTCAGTTCTTATCTCTTTGGAAGCATATTGACTGTAAGCTCAGATGAGCTGCTGATGATTTTAATTGTATCTGTAATATGCCTGGGAGTACTTTATTTATTATATAATCAATTGGTGTATATATCTTTTGATGAGGAGGGTTCAAAAGTATCCGGTATAAAGGTAAAAGCAATAAATTATATTTTCACCCTTCTGGTAGGTGCAACAATATCTGTATCTATACGGGTTATGGGTATACTTGTAATTTCATCAATAATGGTTGTTCCTGTAGCAACAGCCCTGCTGTTTAAAAAAGGTTTCAGGTTCACACTGTTCCTTTCTGTAGCAATTGGAATGACAGATGTCATTGGAGGGCTCATATTATCTTATTACATTAATTCCGCACCAGGTGGGACTATTGCATTAGCCAGCGTCTTTACACTTTTGACTGCTGTTGTCATAAACAGAAAACGGCTGTAAAACATAGAAAAAGTAAAACCCCTTCCATTAAAGGAAGGGGTTTTACTTTTTCCCTTTGCATTCAGCACAGATTCCGCTTAACTTGATTTTATGCGCAGTGATGGTGAATCCGGCTTCAGAATTTATTATCTCTTCAATCTGCTTGATAGGGCATGGAACAAGGACCTCTTTCTTGCATAATTCACATTTCAGTAAATGTCTGTGATCATCCCTTTTGAAAGAATACCCGTAAGACCCTTCCATAAGGAAGACCTTTTGAGCAACCTGTTTTCCCTCAAAAAGATCAAGTGTCCTGTACACAGTCGAAAGATTAATATCCATTTTTTTACTTTCCAGAATCAAATATATATCTTCTGCAGTGAGGCTTTTACTGCTTGCTTCCAGGATACCTAAAATAGCTACCCTGCCTTTTGTTATCTTAATATTCTTCTCTTTTAAGAATTTTTCATATTCCATGATATCCCTCTAAACACTTTATAATATATGTATTATAACATACTTTTAATTTTTATAAAAACATCATCTTCATTCCAAAAAGAATAAGAATTGCTCCTCCTATATAGTCAGCATATTTGGCAACTATGGTGATCCTTTTTGCATATCTTCCCAGGTAAAAGGCCATCAGACTTAAAATTAAAGTCACCAGTCCTATTATTCCTGTATCCTGTAAAAGCCTTGCAGCATCGAGACTTCCATTAAGGGCAGTGAATCCCACAACCAGTGCATCAATGCTTACGGATATGCCAAGTATGAAATACATTCTGAGCTTCAGCAGTATGCATTCTTCCTTCTGCTCCATTCCTTCCTTTACCATAAGTACCCCTACTATGGCAATTATACCCCCTCCTATTATATTGGGAATCGTGGCAATATAATTATTAAAAAAATATCCCCCTACTGCTCCTGCCAATGATAATGCAAATTGAAAAAATCCAAATGAAATAGCAAAGTATATCTTGTTTTTTCTTCTGACTGCGCTGTTGATTCCTATGCTTAAAGCTACACCAAATGCATCCATTGCCAATGCCAGTGCAATAATACCAACTTCAATCATAATAAGTTTTCCTCCTGTGAATATAAGTCTTGTGAATCTTATTATATGATACTATAAATGCTTTTAGATTATCTACTATAATTTTCTTCGACATAAAATTCTAAAAGTGCAGCACATTTAAAACTTTTACAATAAATATATTGAATTTTTCTATGGATTTTTTAAAAAAATCCCTTTGAAATATTTTTTTTATAGTGTATATTATTATTTAGAATATGACAAGCGATAAATAGTGTAGCACATTTAATATATTATGTTTTAAAGGAGATAATTATGGCTAATTGTATTATTGCACAATCTGGAGGTCCTACCTCAGTAATAAATTCAAGTGTTGTCGGATTAATTGAAGCAAATAAAAAATACAAGGTATATGACAATGTTTATGGCGGACTGAATGGTATAGAAGGAATCCTTCAAAGAAAGATCACAAACCTGAGCGAAATTCCCCAAGCTCAATTGGATATATTCAAATATACACCATCTTCAGGACTGGGCTCTTGCAGGTACAAGCTAAAAAGTCATAAGGAGTCCCTGGAGGAATATGAAAAACTCATTGAAATATTAAAAGAATTGGACGTTAAAGCATTCTTCTATGTGGGTGGAAATGATTCCATGGATACAACCAATAAACTTACCGAATACGGAAAAGAATATGGCATTGACATCAAATTCATAGGCATTCCTAAAACCATAGATAATGATCTCATGGTTACAGACCATACTCCTGGATTCGGATCAGCAGGGAAATTCATTGCTACTACCGCATTAGAGACATATTATGATTCATCAGTATATATGAACAACGGAATATTCATACTTGAAACCATGGGAAGGGACACTGGCTGGCTTGCTGCTTCCGCTGCCCTTGCTCAGAAGAACGGAAAGCCTGTTGCTGATTTCATATATCTTCCTGAAAGAGTATTCTCATTGGAAAAATTCCTGGCCGATGTGAGTAAAAAATATAAAGAAAACAATAAAGTTTACATAGTAGCTTCAGAAGGATTAATAAATGAAAAGGGAGAATTTCTTTCCTTAATAGACGGAATTAAATCCCACGATAGATTTGGCCATGCACAGCTTGGAGGAGTTGGAAACTATCTCAGAACTCAAATCATGCGTGCAAATATAACAGACAGAGTTAAGGCGTTGGAATTGGGGGTTCTTCAAAGATGTTCAATGCACTCTGCTTCACAGCTTGATATTGATGAAGCTTACCAGGTTGGATATGATGCATTGAAATATTCTTCAGAAAAGGAATCCGGATTCATGGTTGCAATAAAAAGGGAATCAAATTCTCCTTACAGATTCTCAACCTTCACAGTTGATACAAATGATATAGCCAACAAGGTGAAATACTTCCCTGCCAGCTGGATTACCCCAGAGGGAAATCATATTACTGAAGAAGGAATAGAATACTTAAGACCATTGATACAAGGTCATCCAAATTTCACACTTGAACATAATCTTCCTATATTCAAAGCTTTCAACCATTAATGCTAATTATAAATTATAAAAGTGCATCCATACCGAATGAAATGGATGCACTTTTCTTATAATTTGTGATCATAATGTTTTGAGATATATTCCAGGGTATTGAGAAACACCCAAAGTTCCTCCAGTGTATTATATACTCCAAAGCTGACTCTTACCATTCCGAATTTATCAGGGTCCCTTCTGATTGTTCCCAATAATCTCTGGACATAAGGCTGAGCACAGAAACATCCGTTCCTTACACTTATTGCGCTTAATTTTGATAATAAACTTGCAACACTGCCGTGGCTTAATTCTTTAAGGTTAAAAACACCAATCCCTAATTTGTCCTTGTTGGAATCCGCCATCCCATATATATTTATTCCCTTTATACATTTTAGTCCTCGAAACAAATTTTTCATAAGAATATTCTCTCTTCTTACGATTGTATCATATCCAATGGAATCTATCTCTTCCAATGCACCTAAGAGAGCTACTACACCAAGAAGATTCTGGGTACCAGCCTCTTCCTTAGCCTCCAGACCTTTCCAAACCACTTCATCATCCGTAACTGTTACAACTGTTCCTCCACCTTTTAAATCTGGCTCACCCAAAGCCAGCTTATCCTTTTTTGCTATTATTACACCAATGCCGAAGGGTGCATAGATTTTATGGGCTGAAAAAACCATATAATCAATTTCTTCTCCTTTTTCTGTCCCCGCCATATTAACCTTCCGGTGGGGAATCAATTGGGCACCGTCCACAATTATCTCTCCTCCATTTTCATGAACCAGCTTTGCTATTTGATTTACAGGATTCACAAAACCAGTGACATTGGAGGCTCCGGTAATAGTGAAATAGCTGAATTTATTCTTATTTTCAGCAAGCTTTTTCTCTATAGCCTCAAGGGGGACTTCACCATTCTTATTAACATCAATATATTCTAATCTGCACTTACCTCTCCATGGAAGGTCATTTGAATGATGCTCCATTCTTGTTGTGATAACCAATTCATCTTTTGAAGTTATCAACCTGTTAGCCAGCTTATTTATTCCTTCAGTTGTATTTTTCACATATATAACTTCATAATCTTGTCTGTTTCCCAGTGAAAAAAATTTCAATACCTTTTTCCGTGAGTTCTCAAACATTTCTGTGCTTAGTTGCGATTTATATCCTGCACCCCTTGCGATACTCCCGTAAACAGGTAAAAAATCACTTAAATATTTCCAGGACTTTTTAAAAGCCGGGGTTGTGGCTGCATTATCAAAATTTATTACATTTACAAGCTTGCTGTCATAAAGCCTTATCTTAAAATCCGCCCCGATAATTTTGCTTCTTATTTCAACATCTTCAGGATACATGCCTCTACCTCCCCCCTGTAAGTTTCCAACTGAAACTATTAATTTATACATATCAGGTATAAATTAAGTTTTCGTAAAGGAACCCTATATATATTACTCACATTAAAAAGTTTTTGTTAATAAAGTTTTTAAAATTAATACCCCAGGGGTCATTCCATATACTGGAACGACCCCTGGGGTATTAATTATTCATATCTTAAGGCATCAATCGGGTTCAATCCGGCTGCTTTTTTTGCCGGATATATTCCAAAAAATATTCCTACTGAGGATGAGAATAAAATTACCAGCATTATGTCTCTTAAGGATATTACCGGGGTAACCCCTGCAAATCCTCCTATGGCAAAAGCTCCTGCCACACCTATAGACATGCCGATTACCCCTCCTATAAGAGATATGATTACAGATTCCGTCAAAAACTGGACAAGAATTGCTCCTGTTGTTGCACCTATAGCCTTCCTTATTCCAATTTCCCTGGTTCTCTCAGTTACAGAAACAAGCATTATGTTCATTACTCCTATTCCCCCTACTATTAAGGAAATAGCCGCTACAGCTCCAATAAAGGATGTAAAGATATCTATAATCTTATTTACTTGATCTACTTGTTTTAAAAGTTTCTCGCCGCTGTATATGTTCTTGTCCCTGTTGCTGTGTTTTGAATTTAAAAGGTTTATTGCCTCGTCTGTGGCCGCATCCACAGTTTCCTTTCTTTCAGAGGAAATATACATTGTATCAATAGAGATATCATCATACATATCAATCAAAGAAGTAATTGGTATATTCACCATTGCCGGTATCTGCTCTGATGCTCCTCCGGATCCTCCCATAAGAGGGGTGCTTTTTACAACTCCCACTATGGTAAACTTCTTAGGTGAATCAGCTTTTCCAAGCATAAGTGCTTCACCGGTAACATCCTTATATCCAAAGAGATATTCAGCAGTTGTTTCATCTATTACTGCCACATTCTTTTCGTCAGTTACCTCTTTTTCAGTGAAAAACCTTCCGTATAGCACCTCCGAGTTCAGTATATACTTCATGTCCTCATTGCTTCCTGTAATATGCGCCCTTTTGCTCCTGGTATTTCTAATAATTCCCTGTTTATTTGCGGATAAGGTTGCATACTTTATGTTCTCTCCTTTTTTCTTGAGGTAATCCGTATCCTTAAGATTAAAGTAATCTCCCTTCGCCGCTTCCTGAGTGTTTACGCTTATTTGTGCAGAAGATGACCCTATTTTTTCAAGTTCTCCTGTAATACTTGCCTTCCCTCCTGCTCCAAGGGATAATATGGTTATTACCGAACTGATGCCGATAATTATTCCAAGCATCGTTAAAAAACTTCTTAATTTATTGGAAAAGATACTTTCCTTTGCCATCTTAAAATTCTCCAAAAAAAACACACATCTTCTCTCCCTTCAAAATTTACTTCATTGAAATGAATACTACAGCACAATCCTGTCCTTTACCTCCTGGTCCTCAACAATCTGACCGTCTCTTACCCTCAGTATCCTTTTAGAGTATCTTGCTATATCAGGCTCATGTGTTACCATTATTATAGTGGTGCCTTCATCATTAAGCTGCTGAAATGTCTTCATCACTTCTTCAGAAACCTTTGAGTCAAGGTTCCCTGTAGGTTCATCAGCCATTATCACTGCAGGATTATTTACTATTGCTCTGGCAATGGCAACCCTCTGCTTCTGGCCTCCTGAAATTTCGTTTGGCTTGTGTTTTATCCACGATGTCAGGCCAACCCTTTCAAGGGCCTTCAATGCCCTTTCCCTTCTCTCTTTAGCATTAACTCCCCCATACATCATAGGCAGCTCAACATTCTGCAATATATTCATCCTTGGAAGAAGATTGAAATTTTGAAATACGAAGCCTATCTTTTTATTTCTTATCAAAGCCAACTCATTATCTGTAAGATTTGAAACATCTTCCCCATCTAATAAATACACTCCGCCATCCATCCTGTCCAGGCATCCCATTATGTTCATAAGGGTGCTTTTTCCTGACCCTGACGGCCCCATTACAGATGTGAATTCTCCATCCTTTACCTTAAGTGAAACCCCCTTAAGAGCCTCAAATACTATTTCCCCGGTTCTGTAAGTTTTTCTTACATCCCTTATCTCAAGCACTTCCTACACCTCCCTAAGAAACTGATATTTTAGTTCCGTCAACTATGCTTTCATTCGGATTTAAAATAACTTCCTCGGAAGCATTCAGCCCTGAAGTTATTTCAACATCTGTTTCCGTCTGAAGCCCTACTGTCACTTCTTTCTCTTTTGTTATTCCGCTTTCATCAACATATACGTAGTACTTTCCGCCTTTTCCTGCCTTTAAAGCTTCAGCAGGTATTGAAAGGGCTCCCTGCTTTTCTCCTAATAAAATATCCACATCCACATCAAAGCCTGCTTTAAGCCCCTTCACTTCTCCTGATGGAGTAATTTCCCCCCTTAAGGAAACTTCACCTGATGCTAATGGATTTGAGCTGTCTTTTTCAGCCACGGGATTTAAAAATGTAACTGTGCCTTCCTGATCTCCCTCAGTGCTGTGAATAATGGCTTTTGAGCCTACATTTACTTTTTCTGAATCATTCTTGCCCAGGGAAATGCTTACCTTCAGACTTTGAAGATCCATAAGGGTAAGGGCTGATGCACCTGGACTTGCCACTGCTCCCTCAACCAGATTTAAAGCTGTAACAGTTCCGTCGAAATCAGCTGTAATTTTCCCAAGTGTGCTTGCAACTTTATTTTGTGTGCTGTCCAATTGAATTTTTGCAAGATCAACTGCATTCTGAGCCTGTTTCACCTGATTGTCACTTACAGCTGTCAGTTGCCCCCTGCTTTGTTTTGCAGATATCAAAGCCTGAGATGAAGCTGTGGCCGGATTGTTTTCCAATTGGCTTATTGTGTTGTCTAAATCCTTGATGTTTTTGTCTATGGTATCCTTTTTGCTTAATAACTCATTATATTGAAGCTGAGCATTGTTATAGGAAATTTGTGCCTGCTTCACCGCAGAATCCAGGTCAGATGTGTCAAATGTTACAAGCACATCCCCTTTTTTTACCTTATCTCCTGTTTTTACATTTATTTTAGTCACCTTTAGCTGTGAAGCATAATAATCCTTGCTTTTTGCAGATTCAATTACCCCGGTAGTGCTCAGGTAGGATTTCAGGTCTTTATTTTCAGCCCTTGAAGTCCTTACACTCAGACCCTTGTTTTTATTTGCTGCTGCCCTGACCCCGCCAGAAACAATCAATGCTATTGCTAATATTATTCCCGCTATTTTAACAATTTTTTTCTTTTTCATCTCTTTCTCCCCTTTTAACCAGTTTACTGATAATTATATCACATTTGATAATTATTTTTGAGGATAGTATAATAGTAAGATGGGTGAAAAAAGGGTTAATCTCTTCCCTTAAGCTTTCACCCTATTTCATGCGGAAAAACTTAATTTTTATCCCTATAAGGAGAAGAAAAATGATTATTTTAGGATGTAAAGAATTAGAAAAAAGTTACGGTACAAAAGTAATATTGAACAAATTGAACTTTTCAATAAATGAAGGTGATAAGGTTGGGTTGATTGGAGCCAACGGCGAAGGTAAATCCACTTTATTTAAAATATTGACTGGAGAATTACCCCACGATGCCGGTGATATTTTTTTAGATAAAAACAAGACTCTCGGTTATCTGTCACAGCATTTGTCACTGGGTGATGACAGCACCATTTACAGCGAGGCTTTAAGTGTTTTTAAGGGATTATTGGACATTGAAGAAAAGCTTTTTACTTTAGAGGAAAAATTAAAGGAGCCATATGATGAAGAAAAAGCTGCTTATCATGAAAAACTCATTACAGATTATACCACTCTTCAGGATATATATTCCCACAGGGGAGGTTACACCTATAAAGGAGAGATTTCAAGGGTAGTAAAGGGTTTAGGATTTTCTGAACAGGACTTTGACAAACCAATTTACAGCCTCAGCGGAGGACAGAAAACAAGAGTTGCATTAATTAAATTATTGCTGCAGAATCCCGATATACTGCTTCTTGATGAGCCCACCAACCATCTGGATTTAGAAGCAATCGAATGGCTTGAAGAGTACCTTTTAGCATACAAAGGAAGCGTTCTGGTAATCTCACATGACAGATTCTTCCTTGATAAGGTGACAACAGTGACCTTTGAACTTATTAAAGGTTCCATATATTGTTACAATGCTCCTTACACTAAATTTCTTGAACTGAGACAAAAGGATTTTGAAGCCCGTGCCAAAGCATATAACCTTCAGCAGGCGGAAATAAAAAGACAGAAGGAAATAATAGAAAAATATCGCTCTTTTAACAGGGAGAAAAGTATCAGAGCAGCTGAGAGCCGTGAAAAAGCCTTATCAAAAATAGAACTGATAGATGCTCCGGTAAAAGAAAAGACAGCTTCAAAGATTTCTTTTGAAACCAGAGTAAAAAGCGGAAATGACGTTCTTCACGTAGAAGATTTAAAGAAATCTTACGGGGAAAGGATTTTGTTCGAAAACCTCACTTTTGATCTCAAAAGAGGCGATAAAGTGGCATTGATCGGAGAAAACGGCCGCGGTAAAACTACCCTGTTTAAAATAATATTGAATATGATGAAAGCTGATAAAGGGCTGACAATCCTGGGGAGAAACGTTGAGGTTGGTTACTATGACCAGGAGCAATCTGACCTGAATATGAATAACACTATTTTAGACGAAGTCTGGGATGCCTTTCCTGAGTTGACCACTTCTGACGTAAGAGGAGCACTGGCTGCATTTCTCTTTAAAGGGGAAGAAGTATTCAAGAATATATCCTTATTAAGCGGAGGAGAAAAGTGCAGGATCAATCTTCTTAAGCTAATGCTGGCTAAAAGCAACCTTCTGCTTTTAGATGAGCCTACCAACCACCTGGATATCTTATCAAGAGAAGCTTTGGAGGATGCAATCATGTCTTATGACGGCACCTTAATGGTAATTTCCCATGACAGATATTTTCTGAATAAAGTAATAAATAAAATTTATGAATTAAATGCTGATGGAATAAAAGAATTTTTAGGTAACTACAGTTATTACTCGGAAAAGAAAAAAAATCCTACCAGATATGAACAGATAGAAGAGACTAGCGGTAAAACCAAAACTCAGATCAGAGAAGAACGAAAGAAACAGAAACAATCAGAAAAAGAAGCAAAAGCTTCCAAATTGAGGATTCAGAATATAGAGAAGGAAATTGCAGCTTCTGAAAAAGAACTTACTGAGCTTCATGAACAGCAGTGTCTTCCTGAAGTATATTCCAATCCTGAAAAAAGCGAAGAAGTAACAAAAAATATTGCAAAAATCCAGGAAGCAATTGAAGCTCTTTATGAAGAGTGGGAAACCTTGGTTGAAGAATAAAAAGAGTGACTTACGTCACTCTTTTTATTCTACACTCCAGTATGCCCGAAGCCGCCGCCTCTGTTATGTCCTATTTCCTCAGGATCATGATGTTCTTTGAATAATGCTTTCCTGTATTGACAAAAAACCATCTGTGCTATTCTTTCGTGCTTTTTTATATAGATTGTTCCATATGGATTATTGTTATTGTCCAAATATATCTTTTCCTTTAATACACCTAAATCTCCATATATATTCAAATATTCCGAAATGGACACCTCTGTATAATTCGCCTCAATATCCTTTAATATTGAAGGATTTTCTATGATCTCCAAGGGAAGATTGGCCCTGTTATAGTTATTTTCTGCAATTATCCCTACCAGATCCCTGTAATCGGCATCTATTGTTCCAGGAGAATTAGGTATCCTTATATTTGTTTTTAAAGAAAGACCGCTTCTGGGTCTTATCTGTGCCTCACAATCATCAGGCAAAGCAAACCTGAAATTCAAAGGAATCACTTTTACTTCTCCCGGCCTTATGACCATGTCCTCTGCTGCATATAAATCACATCCGGATGCATATGGCGAACCATAGGATGGGATTTTACCGCCCTCTTCCACTTTTATGTATACATTTATTTCTTCCATTAACATAGCCTCCTTAAGTACTTGCATAACAAAAGCAGCTGCGAATTTTATCAAAGCTGCTTCCTTGGTCTCAAATTAAATATTATTTTTTAACATCTTCATAATCAACATCAATTACATCGCTATCTGAATGATCCTCATCATTTTGCATGTTCTCTGAGCTGTTGCCTGTAAAATCACTTTTATTGTTTTTATTGCTTTTATTGATAAAATTATTCTTGATATATCTATATATCCAAAAGAATATAAGCACCAGCAGGACATATGGTAAAATCCATGCTACGAAGCTAATGACTGCCATAATTATAACAAAAGTAACTATTAAATAAAGTATATTTGCCAAAATATTCCCCATAAAAATCATCCTTTTCTTTATATGTTTTCTTAATTCGACTTTAGTTGCCTCTATATTAACTATACTATATCCAATAAGCTTTTTACACAAGTAATTTCTTTTATCCTTAAATAATAAATATTTTTTTATTTTTAGCAAATAATATTTATGTAAAGGAGGGATTCTTTAGCTAGTATAAATGTATACAAACATAATCAAAAGTAAAATAATATAATCATATTGATAAAAGGGTGTGATTATATTTGAAAATAGCCTACAAAATAGAGGTTAAACCAACTAAAAAACAAATAATTAAAATTCATCAGACTATTGGTGTAAGCAGATTTATTTATAACTTTTATATTGCTTACAATAAAGAAGTTTATGAAAAAGAAAAAAGATTCGTCAGTGGTATGGATTTTTCCAAATGGATGAATAATGAATACTTTTCCAATAATCAAGATAAAATCTGGATTAAAGAAGTGTCCTCTAAAGCTGTTAAACAGGCTGTTATGAACGGAGATAAGGCATTTAAGAAGTTTTTTGATGGTAAAGCAGGGTTCCCTAAATTTAAGAAAAAGAGAAATCAGGATGTGAAAGCATATTTTCCCAAAAACAATAAAACTGATTGGACTATTGAAAGACATAGAGTTAAAGTTCCGACTTTAGGCTGGATAAGACTAAAAGAATTTGGTTATATTCCCGTTAATTCAATAGTTAAAAGTGGTACAGTAAGTCAAAAGGCTGATAGATACTATGTTTCAATTTTAGTTGAAGAAAATGTAAAGATTAATAATAATCCTTACTCAAAAGGCATAGGGGTAGATTTAGGCCTTAAAGATTTTGCTGTATGCAGTAATGGTATGACAAAGAAAAATATAAATAAAACTTCAAAAGTAAAGAAATTAGAAAAGAAGTTAAAACATGAACAAAGAAAGCTTTCAAGAAAATATGAAAGTTATAAATTAAAAAATAAAAAAATGGAAGGAGAAGTTACTAGTCAAAATATCCAAAAACAAATAGTTAAGGTGCAGAAACTCCATCAAAAACTTACAAATACAAGAACTGACTATATAAATAAGACAGTTAAGGAGTTAGTAAAGCAAAAGCCAAGCTTTATAACTATAGAAGATTTGAACGTAAGGGGAATGATGAAGAACAGGCATTCAGCAAAGGCAGTTGCACAACAAAAATTCTATGAGTTCAGAATTAAACTTATTTTAAAGGCTATTGAAAATGGTATTGAAATAAGAATAGTTGACAGATTTTATCCAAGCAGTAAAACCTGCAGTTGTTGTGGAGCATATAAAAAGGATTTAAAACTATCTGACAGGGTTTACAAATGTGATAACTGTAAAACTGAAATAGACAGGGATTTAAATGCTTCAATTAATTTAGCTAATGCTAATGAATATAAGATAGCTTAATTAGACAGGCACTTATATATGTACCCAGGGCTATTTGGGGAATTAACGACTGTGGAGTGCTATACAAACTGTAGTAGCTTA
>JBEHWK010000098.1:0-13313 GCA_040217795.1 Clostridiaceae bacterium | reverse complement strand
TCCAATAAAGATTGTATTTTGGCATTTAAGGTTTTATATCTGTCATCAAGTTCAAAAAGGTCTGCAAGGTCATTGAAGAATATTTCAGCATCCTGGTTTTTCCAAGTGATATCCGGTTTATCCAATAACATTATGTAGGATATGATTGTATGCTTAAATGACAGAACACTTCCTATTATGGAAGCAGCCTTTCTTCCTTTTATATTAACGCTGCCTTTTTTTAAGGATAATATTATCTTTTCAACTTCATCAAAAACCACAGACACTCTGTTTTCGATGGTTTCAAGAGCAACGGATTTTGCCAGCACAAGTGCTGTCATATCCAGGTTATAGTCTTCTATGGATTTAACATTATATACATCAAAACCGATCTCATCTTCATCTGTATCAGCAGAGATAATCGTATATTCTTCTATACAGTCGTACTTTATATCTTTATTGATACTTTTTATACTCTCAGGAATATTATTTATAAGTTCTATAAACTGCTCTCTTTCTTTTCCTGTAAAATTCACAAATACAATAGCTCCAAAATGGTACATATAAACCATTTTATTGTCCCAGTCTTTAAATTGCGACAAGTGATTTTCTTTTAATATCAGTGGCTCTTCCCACTTGATTTTTCTTTTTATTCCATAATACTTACATATATTTGTGATGTGAAATTCACTGCATATAGCTCTTGCTGCAAAATGAAACTGAATCATAAACGACTACTCCTTAAATTAAATAAATTGCCAACACTTATAAAATCGGATGGCGGTCCGGTAAATACTTCTGGTGGAGAAAATAGTATTCTTATTATATTATCACCTTGTAATTCGTAAAATATAAAATAATAATACAAATGCCCGGAATAGAAGTAATCAGTTGGTTAAATATCTGTATCACTTCTGTTCAGGGCATTAATTTTTCAGTCATTTATATTTTTCAATATATCTTTTACTGCCTCTGGTGAAAGATTGCTGTCAGTTTCAAGTATGAGAGATGCTATACCAGAACATACGGGAGTTATATATTGACTTTTTCCCGGTGAAAATATTGTTCTAGTTTCAGGACCTGCATTGGCAGCAGCACAAACAAATATTCCGTTATTCCAGGCTGATACAGAAGCTTCATATAACGGATCAGTTTTATAGCATTTTACTGCGGTATCTGTCAGAGACATATTTATCACTTTAATACCATAGAGATCCTTGTTATTTATACACCATTGAATACCTTCTATAACTGTTGAAAGGTTACATGAACCAAATCTGTTTAAAACTTTTACCCCAATTATGTTAGCACCCGGCGCTGCACCTTTATAAAAGGCTCCGTCAGAGGCCACGTCTAAAGCAACAAGGGTACCATGTCCATTATCATCATAGGTTGTAATTTTATCATTGACAAAATCCTTGAAGGCAATAATTCGTCCCGAGAGATAGGGATGAGGATAAACCCCGGTATCAATAACAGCAATGCCTATACCTTTTCCAGTTGCTTTATTGGTGTTCCAGGCGTCAGGAATCTTAACTGCCTGGGCTATCGCATCTGAAACTGCTTTTACTGTGCTGTCATACCAAATCTTTTTAACCATATCATCTTTAATCAGCTTTTCTAATGTTCTGGCATTAACCTTTGAGGAAAAAGCATTAATTAAGTGGAGTTCCCGATTAACTTTGCATTCTGAAGTCTGAGATATACAACCTATTCGGAAATTTATTTCTTTAGATGGATGCATCTGAACTATTACAGGAACTTTACGAAAAAGCTGTCGTATCCCTTTTAAATACTTTTGAAGAAAGAATGGAACAAATCTAAAAGGCGTATACCATTCTAATGCTTTTTTTCTTAAGTCTGGAGAAAATTTATTTGCATTAGAACGAATCCAGCTGACTTCCTGAAATATCATAAAAGTCACCTCCTTGTATTCTAGTTCATATTATTCAATGGGAATATAAAGGTGACTAAGAGTTATAGCATACAAGTTTCGTGTTGTAACGTATACCAATAATAATGCTGCTACAGTTTTGCAGCAGCATATTTTTCAGCTAAATCATATCATCATAATAAGTTACACTGGGTATAGTTATATCTTTGCGTCTAAATTCTGCAGGAGGCACAAAGGTTCTTTTAATCAATCCTGATTTTCTTAATTCAGCTATTTTAGTTACTCCCACGTAAATATCAGATATCTTATACCAGGTAGCATAGTCTACATTTCCGGTTTGGGGCATAGAAAAGACTTCCTGAAATTTCTTAACAGCTGAAGTAGTTGTGGGGCCATATTTTCCATCAACATTCATTTTAGGTATGGCAGGAAAATTATCTGCAATCCTGTTTAAATAGGTCTGAATTTCCCTGACCGGTGTTCCGGTACTTCCTTCAGTCAATGTAAATCCAGGATATGACTTCGGAATGCCTTTAACTTGCTGTGCAGTTACCAGTTCAATATCAGTGCCGTAATAGTTTGTCAATATTCTGAAGGGATCAGCACCTTGGTCCCCTAAATATTTACTTCCCCATTGGCTGAGCCAATTAGGACATTGGACTCTTTGACCATCACAATACTGTGTAAGGAGCGGCTGCTTTCTTTCAACTCTTCTGATATACGTAGAAAAGATTTCGTCAACAACATTACCTATATTTTCAAAGATATTTCTGCCATAATTAAATGCATGATCATAAGCTGTTGAATTTGTAATATCAAAATTCTTCCCTTTTCCTCTATACCATTCCGTATATATCCTGTTCATGGTGAAAGATAGTATGCATAATATATTTGCTCTTAGTGTGCTTTCCGGCCATGTAGAATAAATTTCAGAAGAAGCTACATTTTTTATATAGTCAGTAAATTTTACAGTATAATTAGGTCCGTAAGAATCAGGGGTTCCTTGGTGAACAACAACAAATTCAGGAACTACCGGCTGGGCCAGAACAACTCCGCTTGAAGGTGGGGGAAGCGGTTTATTGGGCTCCTCAGGTATTTTAGGAGGGAAAATTCCGTACAGAGTATTATCCTGAATAATAATTATCTCTTCTTGTGGTGCCTGCCGGGAAGTGCTTTCAATCAGGTTAATAGGCTGTATAGCCGTCTTTTCTGGGAATATCTGACATTTTCTAACGAGTACTGGTTCGAAGCCAGTTCTTTCAACTTTTATATCATATATGCTATAGGGCATTTTGTCTGATGGCTGCTGAGAATACTCAACAGGCGGTGCATCGACTTCAAGCTCAGGTGAAAGACCTGAACTGTCTGTATTAACATTATAAATAGTTACACTGCCCTCCGGGTTTGAAATTGTAACTGTACTTTTGTCTACTGGAACATATTTGTCTTTTACAAGGCATTGAACCTTTAATCTTCCTTTTGGCAAAGCTTTGCGCTCCCTTAAATTATTACCTTACCATTATATGCAATAAGGTGCAGACACGACGACAGAAATATGGAAATAATATTTAGATATATTGTTTTAACATTTTAAAGAAAGTATTAATAAAATAAGGAATGAATTATTTAAAATAATGACAATAAACATACTGGGAATGGTTGAAATGAAACACTGTTCATCTACAAGAATAAGTTGGCGTTTTTCTTTAACAGCAGTTATAATTTAATATGTATATTATTTTAAATTACGGAATAATCTGCATATTAAAGTTTTGTTAAAAAATATTTGCTGTATTCAATTAACAGCTTAAGTCTTAGGAGAAAAAATAAAAAGAAAAAAATTTCTAGCAATATCGGTCATGCTGTCAATAGCATTGGCTTGCGTTTCATGTGAAGGAATAGGATTTAGTGAAAATTCAATTTACAAGGAACTTGGATTGAGTTTTAAAGGCGTTGTAAATGCATCAAAAGTTGAAGATAAGGATGCTCTTTATTCTGCTATTAAATCTGGTCTGGAAAAAGGTGAAGATGTTTATATAAGATCTGACAATATTACATCTGATGAATTGGAAGTTTCTATAAAAAAAGTTTATGAACAGTATGGATACTCTGGTTACATACATTCATTTAAACATGTCCAAATTGGAGATTTGTATTATATTCAATTCATATACACTGAAAGCAAAGACGAGTATCTACGAAAGACTAAGATTGTAAAAGAAAAGGTAAATGAAATTATAAAGTCAATAATAAAGCCAGAATGGAATAACTTTGAAAAAGAATTGGCTATTCATGACTACATAATAAACAATACTGCATACGACTATAAAAACTATAAAAACAAGACGATACCAAATGACGATAACATAGCATACGGGGTCTTAGTAAATAAAACTGCTATCTGTGGTGGCTATTCTGAAGCTATGTACAGGCTTCTTACTGCTGCTGGCATTGAATCTAAGGTGGTGTTCGGGGATTCTGAAGGTTAGGGTCATGCGTGGAACATGGTTAAGCTTGATGCGAATTATTATCATGTAGATGTGACTTTTGATGACCCTGTCATGGAAGGTTCTGAACAATCTTTTTCTTATGAATATTTCAATCTAAATGATAAGGAAATATCTAAAACTCATGCATATGTAAAGGAAGATTATCCTTCCTGCAATAGTGATGAATATAATTTTTATGTGTATAAAAATCTGGTAGCCAAAAACAAAAGAGACTTCTACAATATAATTGAAAGTGGTGTATTGTCCAGAAAAGAAACTATAACTCTAAAAACCGCAGAGTATGATTCAGAAAAATTTAATCCTAATGTTGTCTATGATGTTTTTGACAATAATCCTAAAATTAAATGTTCAGATTCGGAAGATGGAGTTCAATATTGCTATAATAATAAAAATTGCATAATGGATATTTATCTAAAATATAAATAAAATTATTTTATCAAATCTCTCATTCCCGAGAGATTTCTTCTTTAGCTGCAGTACCTATACATCTTGTATTGACCTATACCGATTCACTAAGGTCAGAAGGTGTGATATAATTACGAAAAAGAAGAGAATAGGAAAGAGGTAATTGTTATACTTAAAATAAAAAAATCAGATCTTATATTAACGAGATTTTTCAGAATAGTAATAACTAAAATATTATTTCGCGTCAGCGAACACAACAAAGGAAACTATAACGATGATTCATTGATAATATGTCCAAATCACGTCAGCAATTGGGATGTGCCAATAATATGGGCACTTTTTGCAAGTGATCGCCCTGTACGACTTATGATGATGGCAGAATTTTGGGAGAGTTTTCCCTTCTTAGGGCCAATATTAGAAAGGGCAGGCTTCCACCCAATCAGCAGGAGGAAGAAAAATCCACAGGAAATTGAAAACCTGGTGACGTACCTTAAGGATACAAAAGACAAACTATTAATCCTATTCCCGGAAGGAAGGCATATAGACCCTGAGGTTGCCGCTAAATTAGGGCAAGCATATTGCAAAATGGTTAAGAAAGGGGCATTTTATATTGCTGCTAAGTCAGGAAAAAAGGTGCTGCCGGTATTTATAGAACCAAATCAATATTTTCGAAGAGTTCGTGTCCATTACGGCAATCCCATTGATCCAGGGGATTTAAGTATTTATGATGAAAATGGTGGAGTATCCAGAAAAAAATTAGATGATTTCATTTGGGAATGGCAAAAAAATATTTCTAGTATCTATTTTAACCTGCATTTACTGGAAGACAGGAAAGTAAGAGAGTACAAAATACATAAAGTATATCGTGAAAGTAACGGATACGACGTAAGTGTTGATCCGAATATTGCATATAGAGCCATGCTGTAAAACAACTCTACTGAGGAAGTTGTAAATTTTCAGAAGAGGGTCAGGTGCCATTACATTTGTTCCATGAGTGCCTGACCCCTTAACACCTTTTTATCCCATAAGGAAGTCCAGAATATTCCACCCACCTGATGACTGTGTTTTGTATAATTCTGTATATCCACATCTTTTACAACTGATAGTAGTAAATTTTTTATTCTGTACATCAAATATCTTTGCAAAATTACCGCCTGTTGCCTGAAATTGGTCCGCTTCATATTCATTGTTTCCGCACTTTGGACAGATATACTGTTTCTTTTCCATTTCGAACCTCCTGTTAACTAAATATTACTTTATAGAAAGCAAAAATTCTTTTTCATTCTGCTGTCACATCTCTCGGCTTATTTCCCGAGAACCCTTCAGCACAATGTAAGAACATTAATGTCTTTATTTAATTATACAGAGTAAAAATGTGAACTGCAAATATTTAACATAATCATTTGCTGTTTGACTCAAGAGAGCTTAGTTATAAGGCTGAGTTCTTTCTAATATAATTAATATTGTTTAAGCATTTTAAAGAGAGTATTATTAAGATAAGGTATGAGTTATTTATAATTAACGACTAAAACTATCAGATAAAATATATTTGATGAACGTCAGTAAAAAAATTGAGTTTTGATTTATTAATAAAACAATAAGTATTCATTAATATTATGGTTAATTATTTTTAATAATGGAGGTTTTATTATGGAAGAAAAACTAAACTTGAAAAAAGAACTGGTTTCGGAGGTCATTAAACGATACAAGGACCTTTCGGCTGCAGGAAAAACTGAGGATGAAATTCTGGAAATTTTGGCTGCTGGTATGAAGGACATAAATGAAACTGAAATAATTCCAAAGGGACAGCATGTTTTTAGTTATGAGGAAGTTCAGAAATACCGCAGGAAGACTGCAATGGTTACATCAATCTCTGTCTTTTTATATATTATAAGTGCTGCAGTCCTTATATATCTGATTACTGTTGCGGGTGTAGAACCAACAGTTGCAGTAACTATAATGCTCATAATAATTGCTGCGGCTACATCATTTATAATTTATAATTCTGCATCACGCCCAAAAGGATTAAAGGATCTGATGGAGGACAATGAAGGATGGAAACCGGCAGATAAGAAGACCAGTGAAGTTCTGAGGTCAGTAAGGTCAATAGTATGGGTAACTATCGTAGTCATATATCTTGCAGTAAGCATGATTTTTGATATATGGAAATTTTCATGGATAATATTTATTATAGGAGTTGCTATACAGGAAATAATAACTTTATCTTATCGTCTGAAGGAGCGTTGATGCTATGAACAGGAACTTTCTAAAAATCCTTATTGTATTATGGTCTCTCATCGCTTTGTTTTTCACAGGATTGCTGTTATATGGAATCACCTCAGGACAGAGAAGTGCCTTATGGAATTTCCCGGTGCGATTTGGTTCTCTTTCAATTCAGAAAGAAGAAGAAGCTTCTGTTAATAACTGTGAAAAAATATACCTGGATTTTTCCAGTGAAAATGTTGAAGTGTCACCTTCCAGGGAGACTACATTAAAGGTGGTTCAGGAAGCAAGGGGAACACTCAAGGAATCCGAGAAATTCGTGCTGAGTAACAGCGGGAATACTATAGAAATCAGTAAAAGCAATTCATGGGTAAATCTGAATTTATTCAGAGCCCAGGAAATAAAAATAAAACTGTATATACCTGAAAGTTATAACAAAGACCTTGAAATAATAACAACATCAGGAAATATTGATTACAATTCAGATACGGAGCTGAATGCTATTAATTTAAAGACAACTTCAGGCAATATTACAGCAAGTAATCTTAAGATAAAATCATATAACATTGAAAGCACATCAGGTAATATCAAGGCAAGCTCAATTTCCGGGTCAGGATATGCAAAGAGCACGTCCGGAAATATTAAAATGACATACATTGAAATTCTCAATGAAGCCAATGTTTCATCAAATTCAGGGAATCTTGACCTTTCCGCAGCAAAAGGGATGAGCTTTGAGTTTCATGGAAAGAGTTCTTCCGGAAATATAAAATCCAACCTTGATCTGAATTATAAAAATCAGAACGGGACAGAAGCAGTGGTAACTGTTGGGGAAGGACCATATAAGAAAATAAATGCCAGCTCTTCTTCAGGAGATATAAAAATTACTGATTAAATCCAATTTAAAGACAAGCAGGGGGATAAACTAAGTTGTCCTGAAGTTTGTCTTTTTATAGTTTACGCCTACTTTTGAAAGATTGACATATGATAAAGTGTAATATAAAATAATGACAATAAACATACATGGAATGGCTGAGGTGGTTATAAATGAAAGAAAAGATCAGAAGATTTATGCAGGGACGGTATGGGGTTGACGATTTCTCACGTTTCCTTATTACAGCAAGTATAGTATTAATTCTCCTTGCGGGGATCATTAAAAACAATTTTGTTAATGTGGCAGCGCTTGCTATTGTGGGATTTGCATATTACCGTATATTATCAAAGAATCATTTTAAGTGTTCTGTGCAGAATCAAAAGTATCTGAGACTAAAGAACAAGGTTACAGGACGTATTAAAATGTATAGGGATATCATTAAGCAGAGAAAAATACACCGTATCTACAAGTGTCCAAACTGTAAGCAGAGATTAAGAATACCAAAGGGCAAAGGGAAAGTTGAGATTACCTGTCCGAAGTGCTCAGCAAAATTTAAGAAAAGAAGTTAATAAAGAAAGCTGTCAGCTATTTGTGTAGTTGATAGTTTTTTTATTTGAGGAGGAGTACAATTATTATATAGGGAAACCTTACCGAAACTTAATTTATGCTTGTTGGAAAATTGCAAAGTGAGGTGATTAATTATGAAGAAATTCAGAGTTAACAGACTGCTTTTCATGCTTATTGTAGTGATTAGTGCCGGATTTATAATTTATTCTTACAATAATTATGTAGTTGATGAGAATTTCTCATCCCTTCCATTAAATTTCAATCCTTCAGGTTCAGTTTCATCATATACCTGGAAAGGCAGTAACGTAACAATAATAGGCGGATTTGTTAAAGGTACAATTATCGATAATAAAACTGAATATCTGATTTTAAGATCAATATCTCCCACGCCTGAAATCACAATAAATGCAGATTCAGCAGAGGATAAGACACTACAATTGAGACTTGAGAATATTAATCCTGTTAATACCGATTTCAGTAATATAGAAAAAAGTCAGGTTAAGATTGCAGACTCCCACACTGTAGATTTATCTGTAAGTTTGAAAGCAAGTGAAGAAAAAACTATTAAAGCTATTCCTGTGAATAACTCAGAAGGCTTCGAATTCGTAATGCTGGGTGATAATAGGGATGGATACCAGACTTTTTCACTGATATTAGACCAGATAAATGCTATCAGTCCTGCATTTACGGTTGATGACGGTGATCTGGTATTTGGAGGAGAACCTCACAAGTACAGATTATTCTACGAGTCTGTTGCCAAACTTAAGGTTCCTTTATATACAACAATCGGGAATCATGACATAAGAGAAAACGGAAGAATTACTTATATAAAGCTTTTTGGTCCACCATATTATTCTTTTGATTATAAAAATGCACATCTGGTGTTTTTGGACAGTTCCAGGGGTTTTACTGAAAAAACTGCCATTCCGGAAGAGCAGTACAAATGGCTTGAAAATGACTTAAGTAATGTTCAGGGGAAACTGATATTTGTATTTTCACACATTCCTTCCTCTGATCCAAGAAAGTAAATGGATCCTAATACATTGCCGGATATATCTGAAGATAATCAGCCAGGATTAATTGAAAGAATATTGAATAATTACAGCCAGTATAAGAGCTTTTATCATGGTTTTCCAGATGAGGAAGAAGCAAAACGATTTGAAGAGATCATGACTAAATACCATGTTCATACTGTATTTCTTTCACATATACACAGTTATTTCAGCTATGTTAAAGATGACGTGCGGTATGTTATCAGCGGCGGAGCAGGTGCAGAACTTTTATCAGCTGACAGTTATTATCATTATCTTCGCGTAAAAGTGACCGATAAAGATAAATATCTTGAATCTATTGAGCTGCCTTCACCGGTAAATAAAATTCAGGACAGATATATTGCAGCAGTGCAATTGTTTGCAAAAGCAATATTTAAGGAATATATGACTGCTGTAATCTCAATTTCAATGATATTGTCAGGTATTATTATCTGGATTCTGTTTAATACACGTAATACATGGAAAAAGTACCTTATATTTTTCGGCAAGCTTATATATCAAATATTTCGTGCAGCAGTTGAGAATTATAAGAAATTAAGAAAAGATATATTAAGAAAGGATTAATAATGAATTTATGGAAATGGCAATGGCGAGAGCTGAAATTTCTATCGTATATTAAAGAATACACTTTGCTATACGATAGAAAAGGAGCCATAAGCTCCATGTATTCTAAATATTAAGCCCTCTTTATACCAACAGCACTCTGTCCTGGAAACTGTTTGGTTATATAATCGGTATCTGGAATAAGGCCAATCATAATATCATCATTATAAAAAACTATATTATCACCAATAGCTTCAAACCTGCTCACATTAATAAAAGCGCCGTCACTGAAGTAAATATTAATTTTACCGCTTTCTTCAGATTTAATAGCATTTTCAATTACTCTAAGATATTCTTTCATTATTAATTGCCTCCAATAATTTAATATATTTCTTTTCGATATTTTTAGTCATTTACTTAATAATAACTGCTGGATTAAATTATGTAAATTATATTCATCTGAGAGATAATAACTTATGATATAATTTATAGTAAAGGCACGAGCTGACTTAATGTCATTGTTTTGTACCTAAGCAGGTCTCAGAAAGGATTTGAAGAGAGTGTACAAGCTTTGGTTACTGCTGTCATTTAAAAGCATTCAGAATATATATTTAATAGGAAGTCCTTTAATAGCTTCCGAAAACCTTTACCGGAAACGACATCTGATAAATATTTTTTAATAAATTTGGAGGTGGAATTACTCTATGAATAAATTCATTAAGAGAACACTTATATTGCTTCTTATCATTGCAGCCTTTATTCCTGTTGAAAAAATACAGGCCGCCGATTCTCTTATGCCTGTTTACCGTTCTGGAGGAGCAGACAGATTTGAAACAGCTGTCAAAATAAGCCAGGCAGGATGGAGTTCAGCTGACAATGTATTGCTTACCTACGGGTATAATTTTCCGGATGCCTTATCTTCAGGCCCTTTAGGGTATAAATTGAATGCACCTGTATTATTGTCTTATACAGATTTTATTCCACAGGTAACACTTGATGAAATTAAAAGATTAGGCGCAAAGAATATCTATATCCTCGGGGGTACAGGAGTAATTTCTTCTGCAGTAGAAAATAGCCTTAAAATAAGCGGCTATAACGTGACAAGGCTTTCAGGGCTAGACAGGTTTTTAACCAATATCGCAGTAAACAATAAACTTATGGAGAATAATTCTGCAGATATTGCGATAATATCCTGCGGAGATAACTATCCTGATGCTTTGGCAGCAGGACCTTATGCAGCTTCTCACGGGTATCCTCTCTTATTGACCAATACTGACTCCCTAAGGTCAGAAACTAAGGATTTCCTTGTTAAATATAATATTAAAAAAGCAGTAATTACTGGAGGAACCGGAGTGGTATCTGCTGTTGTGGAAAATGAACTTAAAAATATGGGGATTGCCGTAACCAGAATAGGCGGAGCTGACAGATATGAAACTGCTGTCAAAATATCAGCTGCTTTTGATTCAGGTTTCAACAGAGGAGTGTCTATAGCTAACGGAAACAATTATCCTGATGCCTTGTCAGGAGTTGTTCTTTCAGCAAAAAAGAATATTCCGCTGCTTTTAGCTGATGGCCTTTCCATTCAGGATAATGTAGTTGATTATATAAAATCAAGAGGAACCTCTTTCCTTTATGTATACGGGGGAACCGGTGTAATTTCTGATGCTGTTGTTCAGGAAATCAGAACACCCTATGAAATACTCATTAATGATTCAATCGTTGATGTTTTTCGATCTCCGGATGTCAGTTCTGAAAGAGTGACCCAGACATTATATTGTCAGGAAGTCAAAATTCTGGAACCTTATTCAGACTGGTTGAAGGTGCAGGTGGAAGACGGTTATATAGGATGGGTAAGATCCGATAAAATAGATAAAACTTTCAACAATGTAAAATCTTCAAAATTAATAGTAAAATCAAAACTTAAAAATATATATTCAGCTATATATGGAACTTCACCTATTAAGCAGGTTTCCATGGGGACAGAGCTCTATTGCATACAAAAATCAGGCAGCTGGTATCAGGTAGCTCTTCCAATGAACACAACTGGCTGGATAGAAGCTGCAGACACTCTTGAAATACAGACAGGAACCCGTATGCCTAAGACTACAGGAAATGATTTGGTTGAAACAGCAAAAAGATTTCTGGGTGTTCTGTATCTTTGGGGAGGAACAGGTGCAGCAGGTATAGATTGTTCCGGACTGACTTATATTTCCGCTCGTGTTAATGGAGTTGATCTGCCGCGTGATGCACAGCCTCAGTATAATGCAATTCCAGTTTCAGTTACACCTAATATAGCATATATGAAACCTGGAGATTTAATATATTTCAGTTCAACCATAGGTTCTAAAACCATTACACATGTGGGAATCTATATTGGCAGTAACCAGTTTATTCACGCAAGCGGTGGTGCCGGTAAAGTTACAATTACTTCTTTTTCAGACTCATACTATCAGGCAAGAATTGTGGGAGTTAAGAGAATATTTTAAAACTGAATGAAGTCAGTCACGCTGCCCATAGATGGAAGTGTGACTGATTACATCTTCATACAAATTGAAAATCTGGGATACTTAGTTTATTGGATGAAAATCAAGTTAAATAAGACCTAAGGCTAAACCTAACAGAGCTTAATGCATGAAGAAAAAGAAATTACACTATCAGCCGCCTGAGTAAATACAATATTTACTCAGGCTTTTTTATTGTATAGGAAAGTTCATTCTTTCCTATACAATAAAAAAGGCAAGGGGTGCAGGGGAAGTTGTGTTCCCCGCCGTCAGGGGACGGGCATAAAGATTAATAATCTTTATGTGCCTGCAGAGTCCCGCCCAGAGGTCTCAGACACGAAGTGTTGTCGAAGGGAACCGGTGGGTTCCCTAGCGAAAGTGGCGCTAGCCACTCTTTTTATTTATCTTATTATACACTGCTATACAGATTATAACTATTGCGGCAAGAAATGTGGCAGGATGTACTGTGGAGTTCCTTCCAGAGTTGTTATAAGTTGTGAAATTGACAATTAAGTCATTGACATAGAACTTATTTTACCTTATATTTAACTTAAAAATTTATTTCAATTTATTCTATATTTATCCTGAATTTTAATTTTATTCATATTAATCAAAACAGTAAAATCGTTTAAGAAGGTGTAGCTAGATGAAAGAAAATATACTTCAACTTAAAAATGTTTGTAAAATTTTTGATACAAATAAAGTAGTGGATGATGTCTCCATAGATATCAGAAAAGGTGAATTTTTAACGCTTCTTGGACCAAGCGG
>JBEHWK010000097.1:0-13367 GCA_040217795.1 Clostridiaceae bacterium | reverse complement strand
ATAATCTACTGGTTTATCGTATTTATATTTTAATATAGGATTTGATGGATTTGATGTATCATATGCTATTTCAGTAGCATCATAATCAAAATCAACTATATCGGCTGAAGAACAAATATTGTTATTTGTTACTGACTGAGCGGTGAAACTTTGTAATTGAGCTCCATCTGATGCTTGGACAATGCCATTGTCTGTGTAGCCGAGATTAATAGTACCTGGCTGAATAGCTGTTGACATGCTCAGTAAAATTTGTTTTGGATCACTACCTAAAGCTGCACTTGTAACAGGTATATTCCCACTTACAAAATTTCCTTTATTGGTACTGCTTATATATTGTGTATATGTCCCCGCTACTTTAAACTGATTTTGAGTTCCTGCCGGGTCTGCCATCGGTTTGTCAAAGGTCAAAATTATTTTTTTACCTATATGATCTGTTACTGCACTGACAAGGGTTGGTGCTGATGTTACAGCCAGGACGTTTTGAATATTAACTTGCATTATAATAATAAATGTTATTAAAAAGCAAGATAATACTTTAAATTTTGATTTTTTCTTAAAAAACATATGTATCCCTCCTAGTATAAACTCTTTTTAAATTTTCCTATAATTATTAAAGCCACCTCATAAACTGCGCCAAAAATGGCCAATACCCCTGCGCTAAACAGCAGCCAAAAAGGATTGTTTTTTTTCAAAACCTCAGATACTGGAATTACTGTATCTGCAATTTTTTCTTGCGGTCTATTTTCTCCACTAAGTGTAACAGACATTGCCGTATTCCCTGATCCCACAGTAATATCAAGCAGCTTCTCTTTTTCGTCCGGGTTCTTTTTTGTGGATAAATCTGTTTGATTGATTACATTAACATTGTCATTGGAAACTGTCTTAGTAACAACTGCTGCTGAACCACCATCAGCCTCCGGGTTTGAATCACCATCAGCCTCTGAATTATCTGGGGGGGGAGTCGCTATGGCTTCTCCAAAACTCGCCAATGAAAAATAGCCGGTAGTATCACTGTTCACTTGAACAAAGTCTTCAGTACGAACGGATGATACTTTGCCTGCCTTCAAATCGTCCCCTGATAAGTAAACTGAGATGTCATTATTTTTCATGGAGTCAGGTACAGGAATCTGAACTGTCATAGGTTGGCTTGGCTGAATTTTATTATCGCCAGAATATAAAAGTATATCAAAAATTTTGATTTCTTTTACATCTTCTCCAAGGGAATCCTTGTAGGTTTTATATCTTTCATCCTCAGCATCCACTCTATTGACAATTAAAGAAACATTATCCGGTACACTGCCTTTGTTTAACGTTACTGTAATCCCATTGACAAAATCATTTAATATGATTTTATCTGTCTCAATCTTTGATGATTTTACATTAATAATGGCATTTTCAAGTTCTACGACCGCATTATCGATATCCGACTGCTGACTCTGCCTGGTAAGGGTGCTTGCATTATCAATCATCTGCTTTAAGTTATCTACCGCTTCCTTTGAATAATTACCTTCTTCAGTTCCAACATTGTTTTCGGCATCTTCATAAAAATCCTTGGCAGTTTGCAGTTCTGCATCAAGCTTTGTCATATCCGTTGTTGTTCTTGTTGTTTTTGCTGTATTCATATCAGTGGTAATTTTATTTGTCATTTGATCTATACTTTTGTCTGCATCCACTTTCAACTGTTTTTTCACTACGTTATCCGCTTTATTCTGCATGGAACTGAGCTCCGCTTTTAAATTGTCGATATTGGTTTTGCAATACCTTCCGCTGTCATAATCACTTTGCGTGATACCATTGATAAAAGACTGTACCTCTGCCGCAGTTGCATTCCAAGCGGATAAATCTGCAAAGGTCTGTACGGAAAACCTCATAGGTACAAAGTTTACGTTATAATAATTGGTTCCAGGAACTTTTGTATAGCTTGAAATAAACTGGTATTCCACATATTTCATCCTGTCATATAACGCCTGCTCATCAGCAGTAAAATCTCGCTGAAGGTAACCATAATAATGGCCGGCGCCGTCACCACTCAAAACCAGTGAAATCCCGTTGTGTGCCTGCATACCCTGCTGAAAACCAAATTCATATAAAGTACCCGGCTCAAAAACAAAATTGTTAATGGGGATTGCCAGCTCATGATCAATCCCATTTGGAAAATTCACTAAGTCTGTACTGGTTTGAAAAGGAGTTCCCAGGTGCGAGGTAAAGTTTGATATGGCAGTAAAATCACCATTTTTACTTTTCTTTTGATGAGCAAACATATAATAATAAATTTCAGGGTTCCTGTTGGTCAATGCAAAGAGCTGATAAGGCTTTCCATCAGCCTTCGCAGCGTTTATATACTGCAATCCCCAACCGGTACCTGTATAAGTGGTTCCCCCATCCTGCATAATGATATCACCGTTGTCATCGTATCCGCCGTTGGAAAACTTACTGTACAGCCACTTAACCTGACCACTTTCTGTCTTTATAGCAAATCCTTTTGCCGTGAAAGGATTCCTTCCCGGCCCGGACGTACCAAATTCCCATACCTGTGCCGACACAGAAATACTGCATGTAGAAACAATAATTAGTATTAATAATAAACATCTGAATATCTTAAATTTTTTCATTGTGCTTCCCTCCGTACTATTGCAAATTAACTTGGAAAAGGAACCATTCAAATCAGTCCTAATATTTTAATAAATAGTTTTTTACCGAAACCCTGCTTAACATAGATTTGTTTTTCAAGGCTATTTATATAGCTTTGCATATAGGAAAGTTCCTGCACATCAGGCTCTGCAGGGCCAAAGCGTGCTTTATATACAATGTTTAAAAATTCTTTATAACCCATCCCTGTTAGTTGATCATATTTTTGGGATATTTCCTCTGATGATTCATACGCTGAATGATGATCTATTTTTATCCTGTCAATTTTCATCAGCTTTGTCACATAAGCATACATCTTTAGAACCGCTTTAACCTTATCCTGTTGGACAAAACCCTTTCTTCTTATTGCTTTAAGCGTTAGAACGATAATAGCGATAATTATGAATAGAAGCACTGCTGCAGCTGCAGTGGCAGCGTATCTTGTAAAGGATAAAGGATTTGTGTTTTTCTTTGCCTCAACCTTACTGTCATTTGACAGTGCTTTTTGCTGATCATTATAAAAGTTTTTGTCTTTCTTTGAGATATTCTCGTCTTTACCTGTGGACTTGGAAGGATCTTTGTCAGGGTTATAGTAACCTGGTGTTAACTCAGCAGGAACCCAGCCGACTCCATCTACATAAATTTCAGCCCAGGCGTGGGCGAAGGAATCTTTGACGTCAAGCACTACATTTGTGGTTTTCGCATAAGAATCAACATAACTATGAGGCAGATAATAACCCTCAACATATCTTGCAGGAATTCCCGCGCTGCGTAAAAGCATCACGGAAAGCGTTGCGAAATGGACGTCATAGCCACCGCCTGTTTCTAGAAAATTTGCGATAAAATCGCTGTCTGCAGACATCTCTTCTATTTCCGTTGAATACGTAAATTTCTGCAAATAATATCTTCGTAAAAAGTCAACCACTGACTGGTAATTCTTATTTTTTAATGAATCAATGGTCCCTTCCGTAAAATATTTTTCAAGGATTTTCTTTGTTTCAGCCGGCACATCAAGATAGTTTTTATACACAAAGGCCCTATATGCCATTTCATTTTTTTCGTATTCTGCATAATTTACATTGTCACCAATATTGTCTTTGACCCATTTATCTAAATCAGTAACTTGGTAATTCTCAGATATCAAGGGATACATCGAAAAGGAATAGCTTCTTGTTCCCAGCAATCCGGAACTGTTTATCTCAGCATCTTTCCTGTATGTAACATTTTGAGGCGACAAAGCCTCTACAGAAATGGATTCATAAGGGGTATAAATATATTTACTCTTAAGAGCTATATTATCTACAGATATATTGAATTTACCTAATTGCGGGCTTGTACCGCACAATGAGGAAATTTGGCTTTGCGGATAAAAGTTATTTTTCGCAAGCCATTCAAACAGCCCTGTATAATTCCCCCCGTAAGCAGCCCCAGGGAGACCGTTCCAGCTGTTATTGCTGTAAACACTGCCTACATACCCTTTCAGGTAGACAGCTGACGGCTTTTGCATTTTTACTTTCATTACAATTTCATCAGTATAGGACAAAGTCTTTGCGTTTTTTAAGTCCCCGTCTGGCAGATGATCCATCAATACTTTTTCTGCCCCGTAATTATAACGTAAATTTTCTATCCCATCAGCAATGCTGAGCCTTACGTTGTTTATTGTTTGCAATGGGGTGTATTTATTATAAGGAAAAAATAATACTATAAAAATACCAAATAAAGCCGTGACAACTAATACAAAAGCTGTTCTTCGCAACGAAATAAAACTTTCAGTAAGAGTGTTGGAAAAAAGTACTACCCAAATAATAATCATAAAAACCACAGCCGGCAGAACATTGTATACACGAAAGTAAATAGTTGTAAATATAAAGGGTAACGTAAGCAGAATTACAGGGACAAACAGCCCGTTTTTTATACTTATCACAATGAGATATGCGAATATCAGAATAACTGGAATCAGCGCCATAATTGTATATAAATCCACATTAGCAGCGGAACCTATATCATAGGTCAATATTCCCAGATGATTAACACGGTTGATTTTTGTAATAATACTATTTGTAATTATTAAATAGCCATTCCAGACCACCTGGTATGCAGCAACAAAATATAAGGCAATAAGCATGGATAAATACACCATTAAAAATTTGCCGAACTTGCTGGCTAATAAATAATATAAAGCTGCCTGTATCGATATAGTTAAAAATATAATAAAAATACTGGAGCACGGAAAATCAAAAGTGCTCAACAGGCATAGAAAGCTACAAGCTGTCAGAATTATACTTGAAGCCAAAACATATATCTTTGATGCCCTTTGAGATTTATTTATTTGTTTTTCTATTTGCAAAATCTGCATCCTTACCACGCTCCTATTACATTATGATATTTCCCATACCTTCTTTGATATTTTCAGGTGTAACAATTGTGATATTGGAATCATCCGTAATATCTTTTGTTTCTTCTGTTACATGAATGGTTTTAACAGTTTGATATAATGATCTTTTAGCTATTTCTTCAGGAATCAGTTTTGTCGTAATATAATATAAGACTAATTGAGTATTACGATAATCCCCAGCTTCATAAAATCTCAGCGCGGCCGTATATTCATCATAAGACTGTATGGAAAGCAGTTCAGGAAGATAAGCTTCCAGTGCATCCAAACTTTCAATTTCTTTCACAATAAGCCTTTCACTGGCACTGTCATACCATGCAATATTATGACAAATTCCTTTTTCAATCAGTGACTGAGAAACGGAAACAAAAGTTATCATACATGCATCGAGGGCTTTATCAGAATCTTCTTTTTTATTATTGAAAATTTCCAGTAGTAAGAATATGGGATAATTAAGCGAAAATCCAAAATCTCTCACTATAAGTTTGCTTTGCTTTGCTGAAAGCTTCCAGTGGATTTTCCTTATTTCATCTCCCTGGATATATTCCCGTAAAGCAAATATATCATTGACATCCTGCCCCTTTTTGGTTTGAGAGTAATGCTCTCCATCCCCATTTATTTCTGTCTGGTGCTGCGTAGCAATTTTCACTTGGTATATTTCCGGATAAATCAGGCCGCTTTTCTCATTGTTAATGTTTTTTGACAGACTAAAAAGGCCTGAAAAATCACAGACTTTCATTTTATTCAGAATTACAGATATCCGGCCCGCATTCATATCCGAAACCATAAATGAGGTACGGCTTAAGTTTTTATTTCCTATAGCACAAAACATTTTGATATCATTCTCTTTCCCAGTCAGATTATTGCGGCATGTAAGATATAACACTGCACCCGAAACAGGAAAAAAAGATGAATTGTTTAGTGTGAAATTAATCAACGCTGATTCTGATTTTGTGATTTCATGGGGAATTTCAAAATCAACGGTAACCCTTCTATGGGAAAGGGTTAATAAAATAAATGAAAAAATAGGAAATATTGTAAAAAATAAAAGTAATATAAAAACAAAATATTGATTTGTAAAAATACATAATCCTAAAATAAAAACAAACAAAATCAGGTATTGAATTCGATTTTTCAGCATTTTTCCTCCGTTTTTTATACGATAGCAGGGGCTTTTATCTTATCCAAAACAGTTTTCAGCACACTTTCTACCGTTTCTTTTTTTATTTTTGCCTGCGGCTTAAGAATAATTCTGTGACAACATACATCAATAAATATGGATTTTATATCTTCCGGAATAACATAATCTCTGCTTTTTATAAAAGCATTTGCCTTTGCCATCTGAATCAGTGCAAGAACAGCACGCGGACTCACTCCCAGCTCCACCATATCCATTTTTCTCGTTGCTTCGCAAAGTTCAGTTCCAAAGCGGATCACATCATCGGACACAAATATATTTTGGACGTCCTGCTTCATTTCCAGCAGTTCTTCCAAGGAAATCACAGAAGAAACTGTATTCATGGGGTCCTCTGCCTGACGATTTTTTATAATATCAATCTGACTCTGAAGACTCGGATATCCCATTGTTAAGCGAACCATAAAACGGTCAAGCTGTGATTCCGGCAGATTCTGCGTACCGGCGCTTCCTGTCGGGTTCTGCGTGGCGATGCAGATAAATGGTTCCGGTATCTTATGTGTAATCCCGTCAACAGTTACTCTGCCCTCTTCCATTACTTCTAATAGTGCCGCCTGAGTTTTCGGGGATGTACGGTTTATTTCATCCGCTAAAAACAGGTTGCAAAAAGCTGCCCCTTGCTTATATTCAAAACTGTCATTTTTTTTGTTATAGACGCTGAAGCCTATAATATCACTGGCCATTGTATCGTATGTAAACTGTACACGACGATAATCAAGACTCATGGCCTTGGAAAACGCAACAGCCATACTGGTTTTTCCAACACCAGGAACATCCTCAAGCAATATATGCCCGTCGGCAAGAATAACTGTCAGAATTTTTTCAACAACATCATCTTTGCCTTTTATTACCTTTTTTACTTCTGCAATGATTTTTTCAACTCTTTTGTCCACTGTATCATCTCCTATATTTTTTATATTGACATAACAGTCCATTTGTCTTTCTGCTTTTTAACTGGCAAGGTTAATTCTCCGTTTATAGTGAATATTATCACTTACCATGCATTATAAAGCAGAACATTTGGCAGCTAAACAAAATGTAACTAAATAAAACCGAGTAAAACTAAACAAAACCAAATAGAATAAATAAAACAATATGTATAGTTTTAATACATTTTGTACTGTTTTGATTTGTTATGTAATTTTATTATAACAATATCATTAATCTGTATTTTTATCAACAATTTATTTAACAGCGGTCCTATATTAATACATATTTCGAGAGAGTCAATTTGTCCTGTTCAAAATTTCAACAAATTTCTTTAAAACTGGAAAAGAGCACCTGCCAGCTAAACAGATGCTCTTCGGATTCCATTGTTCCACACAGAAGCTATATTACAAGGTGCTGCGACGCAGCTCATAAAAATACTGAACAATGGGGTGTTTCAATTTAATCTTATTTTCCATGGCTAATATCCGCTTTTTACCAATACGTCTGTCCACCAAAGCAAAAACATTTAACAGAATATCCCTGCTATCAAGGCATTCCTCTATGGGAAGAGACAAAAATGAATTTGCTGCAGAATTAAAATCAGATTTGCTTAATGCAGCCTGAGCTTCAATCATTTCCTTTGCATAGTCGGCTATTTTTCTGCTTCTTGCAATCACCGCAAGACGCTCCTCCGGCACATTCCCATTCATGGCTTTTCTTACAGTTTCAATATCTTCCCCGCTGACAGGAATTGATATATCAGGATCACTCTTTATTTCCTGCTCAGTCTGATACCACTTAATTCCGGTGGTTGCATCGCTCATATTGAAGACTTCCTTTTTATCTGCCATAAGATAACATTGTCCTTTTTTATCCGCTTTATAGCGGTAACCGGTTGCACGGTATTCCACCCTTCCTGCAAGAGCGGGGCTTAAAAAGCTCTCCAGCTGCTGTTTCGTTTTACTCCAGATCATATAATTAAATCCTCCTTCAGCACAATGGTATGCGGTACTTTAAAAAAAGCTTTCTATGAAGCCGAAAAACTTATCATAGAAAGCCTTTTATTATATTAAAAATACTACTTTATCAATTCTCTTATTATGGCTTCCGCTTTCTTAACATCAGCCTTTCCTTTAGTCTGTTTCATGATGTATCCGAATAATGAGTTTATGGCTTTGTCATTGCCGGATTTAACATCCTCAACAGCCTTCGTGTTAGAAGCAATTGCTTCCTGGCATAATCTTGTCAGGTCTTCATCGGAAATGCCTGCCATGTCTTCAGCCTTGATGAATTCCTCAACGGATTTGCCTGTTTCAAGCATTTGCTGCAGTGTGCTCTGCGCTATCTTGAAGTTGATTTTCTTTTCATCAAGAAGTTTAACAAGTGCTGCAAATTGTTTTGGAGTAATAAGAACCTTGAACAGTTCCTTATCCTCTTCAGTGCTCATGTTGGCGTAAATTGTACCAGTAATAAGGTTTGAAGCATTTTTCACTCCTGCGCCTTCTGATAAAGCCGCTTCGAAGAATTCCGCAACATTTCTGTATTTGAACATCTGTTTTGCAGTACCTTCCGGAAGCTCAAGTTCTTCAATGTATCTCTTCAGTTTGTCAAAAGGAAGTTCAGGCAGTGACTTCTGAATTTCATCAACCTTTTCCTGAGGAATCTCGAAACGTACAAGATCCGGATCAGGGAAGTAACGGTAGTCATCTGAATTTTCCTTCTCACGCATTGGAGAAATTGAATCTGTTACATCGTCATATCTCATGGTTTCCTGAACTATTTTTCCGCCAGCTTCAAGAATATCTGTCTGTCTTTCTATTTCAGCATACATTGCCTTTTGAATGAAGTTAAGTGAGTTGATATTCTTTGTTTCTGTTCTGGTACCGAATTCTTTTGTACCTTTTTCACGTAAGGATACATTGACGTCACAACGCATTGAACCTTCCTGCATCTTACAATCTGAAATTCCTGCATAACGCATAATAAGCTGAAGCTTTTCAGCAAACTCTTTTGCCTCTTCAGGAGAAGAGATATCAGGTTCTGATACAATTTCAACAAGCGGAACTCCTCCACGGTTATAATCGATAAATGTATAACCATGCTCGTGAACAAGCTTACCTGCATCTTCTTCTATATGAATACGTGTTATACCAATTCTTTTTCCGCTGTCAAGCTCAATGTAGCCATGTTCACAAACTGGCTCATCATATTGGGATATCTGATATGCTTTAGGCAGATCAGGGTAAACGTAGTTTTTTCTGTCCATGTGTGAAACATTGTTGATCTTGCAGTGGATTGCAAGACCAGCTCTTACTGCATATTCAACCACTTTCTTATTTAAAACAGGCAGAGAACCTGGCTGACCTGTACAAACAGGACAACAGTGAGTGTTAGGGTCTCCTCCGAAAGCTGTAGTACAGTTACAGAAAATCTTTGTGTTAGTTGCCAGCTCAATATGAGTTTCAATACCGCATACTACTTCATAGCTCATATTCTGACACCTCCTTCGTAAACTCCAACCTTGTCTTCTGAATTTTGCTCATAGAAATAAGCCATATTTAAAATCTTCGCTTCATCAAATTTCTTTCCGATAATCTGCATACCAACAGGCAATCCCTTGGCATCCTTTCCGCAAGGTACTGATATTGCCGGAAGCCCTGCAATATTTATAGGCACTGTACAGATATCTGACAGATACATCTCAATAGGACTCTTTCCTTTGAAGTTCAATGGGAATGCAGTATTTGGTGCAGTAGGCGCAATCAATACATCGCATTTTGCAAATATTTCATCAAACTCTCTGTTGATTTCTTCTCTCATAACAATTGCCTTCTTATAATAAGCATCATAATAACCGCTGGACAACACATAAGTTCCAAGCATTATACGACGTTTAACCTCGTCTCCGAAACCTTCGCTTCTTGTCTTGTATATCATGTCGTCAACGCTGTCATAGAAATCTGTACGATGACCGTAACGGATACCGTCATATCTTCCAAGGTTTGAAGAAGCTTCAGCACAGGCTATGATATAGTAAACCGGAAGCGCAAGCTTTAAAGCTGGAAGCTTTATGTTCACTATTTCAGCGCCATTTTTTTCGTAAAGCTTTATAGCTTCAAAAATCTGAGCTTTCATTTCAGGATCTATACCTTCAAAGAATTCCTCAGCCACACCGATTTTCTTTCCTTTAACATCCTGATTAAGGCTTTCCAGAATGTTGCCATAATCGAAGGCTTTACTTGTCTGGTCGCGTCTGTCGAAGCCCTTGATTGCATCGAATACAACTGCAGCATCTTTAGCACTGTATGTCATTGGTCCGATCTGGTCAAGTGAGCTTCCGTAAGCGATAAGTCCATATCTTGAAACTGCTCCATATGTAGGCTTCAATCCTACAATTCCGCAGAAGGAAGCTGGCTGTCTGATTGAGCCTCCTGTATCTGATCCAAGTGCATAAGCAGCCATATTAGCTGTTACTGCCGCAGCACCTCCGCCTGAAGAACCTCCTGTTACGTGTCCTGTATTTCTAGGGTTTAACGGAGCTCCGTAGCAGCTTGATTCGGAAGTACTTCCCATGGCAAATTCATCCATGTTGGTTTTTCCAAGAAGCACAGCACCATTTGCTTTTAATTTTTCCCATGCAGCCGCATCATAGTATGGCTTGAAACCATCAAGGATTTTAGAGCAGCAGGTAGTAGGAAGTCCGTCTGTACATATATTATCCTTTAAAGTCATAGGGATACCGCATAATAAGGAAGCATTACCTGACTTCAGCATCTTGTCGGCAATCTCAGCGCCTTGAAGTGCTGCTTCAAAGGTTGTATGTACATAAGCATTTAATTTTGGATTTCCTTCTTCAATAGCCTTGATATATTCCTTTGTCAATTCAACGGAAGAAATTTCACCGCTATGAAGCTTTGATGATAATGCAGAAATTATTTCTCTCATTTTTTACTCCTCCTGACGCTGAAAAATCCGTCTTTTCCTTCTACATTAGAAAGAATCTTTTCATTAGGCAGAGATTCAATCACCTCGTCCTCTCTAAGCTCTTCAAAGGAAACAAGCTGTGAACCTACACTTCTGATTTCATCTGTTCCGCCTTCCACTGACTCATTGATGGTATCAGCAAATGCAATAATTTCATCAAATTCACCTGCAAACTTTTCAAGTTCTTCATCGGAAAAGCGTAATCGAGCAAGCTTAGCAAGTTTTTCAATTTCTATTTTAGTTACTGTCATAGTCAATCTCCTTTCTTTAATTATCAAATCAGCCATAGCTATCCATGGCTGATTTTAAATATTCTTCTATTTTCTCAATTTTATGTGAACTTCACGAAGGTGCTGTTCAGATATTTCATTTGGTGCGCCGCACATAAGATCCTGTGCAGTACCGCTCATTGGGAAAGCGATAACTTCACGTATATTTTCTTCATTTCTAAGAAGCATTATCATACGGTCAACTCCAGGTGCCATACCAGCATGTGGCGGAGCTCCAAACTGGAATGCATTATATAGTGCGCCGAATTTTTCTTTTAATGTTTCTTTATCATAACCTGCAATTTCAAAGGCTTTTATCATTACATCCAAATCGTGGTTTCTTACTGCCCCTGAAGAAAGCTCAACCCCGTTACAAACTATGTCATACTGATATGCAAGAATATCAAGAGGATCTTTATTTGTAAGTGCTTCCAAGCCGCCCTGAGGCATAGAGAACGGATTATGAGTAAATCCTACTTTGCCGGTATTTTCATCAATTTCATACATTGGAAAATCATTAACATAGCAGAAACGGTATGAATTCTTTTCACAGATATCAAGACGTTCACCAAGTTCGTTACGAATCTGTCCTGCATATTTGTTTGCCAGATCTTCAGTATCTGCAATAAAGAATATAACATCTCCAGGTTCAAGAGAGCTTATTTCAGCCAATTCGCCCTTCATTTCATCCGGAATGAATTTATCTATAGGTCCCTTGTAGGACATATCTTCTTTTACTTCAAGATATCCAAGTCCGCCCATTCCAATAGATTGTGCGAATGCAAGAAGTTTCTCATGGAAGCCTTTTGACAAGTCTGCATGAACTTTGATTGCTCTTACTGTCTTCTTGTGGAACGGCTTAAATGTACATCTTTGGAAGAACTCAGTAACATCCACTATTCTTAGAGGGTTACGAAGGTCTGGTTTATCTGAACCAAACTCAAGCATTGCCTGTTTATAGCTTATTATCGGGAATGGCGCTTCAGTGATTTCATATCCTGCTGGCGCGAACTTTTTGAAAGTTTCACTCAATATTTCTTCACCTATACGGAATACATCTTCCTGAGTAGCAAAGCTCAACTCAAAATCCAATTGATAGAATTCACCAGGAGAACGGTCTGCACGTGCATCCTCATCACGGAAGCATGGTGCTATCTGGAAGTATTTATCTATACCTGATACCATAAGCAGTTGTTTAAACTGTTGAGGTGCCTGTGGCAATGCATAGAACTTGCCTTTGTGTTTTCTTGAAGGAACAATGTAATCACGTGCGCCTTCCGGTGATGATGCACTTAATATAGGAGTCTGAACTTCAACAAAGTCCATTTCAGTCATCTTCTGTCTAAGGAAATTCATAATCTTGGAACGGAAAAGTATATTGTCCTTAACCTTACGGTTTCTTAAATCAAGATAACGGTATTTAAGACGCACATCTTCACGGATTTCCTTTGAAGTTGATATTTCGAAAGGAAGATCTTTATATATTTTTCCAAGCACTATGATCTTCTGTGCCTCAAGTTCAATTGTTCCTGTAGGTATATTAGCGTTATAAGTTTCCTCATCACGCTGTTCGATTGTTCCCTCTATGGATAAACATTCTTCTTTTTTGATTCCTGTCAACAGGTCTGTATTCCTAAGTACAACCTGCATTACGCCATACATGTCACGAAGGTCGATAAATGATACTCCTCCATGGTCACGGATATTTTCCACCCATCCTGCTATCTTCATTTGTGACCCGATGTCAGTTTCTGAAATCTGGTTCATGGTTTTGCTTCTGTAAATGTTTGACATTAATATCTCTCCTTTTTATTTCATTGGATTTTCTTATTTCAGATGAGCAAAAAAACTTCAACATTGACTCTATAATTTCATTATAAAATAAAAAAAGCTGCCCGTCCGGAAATAAAAAAATTTCAGGACGAACAACTGATAAATGTCCGCGGTACCACCTGTTTTACTGCCAAAT
>JBEHWK010000096.1:0-13427 GCA_040217795.1 Clostridiaceae bacterium | reverse complement strand
CAGATTCTCCTATAATAGCTGTAACACCATCAGAAACAGTTGCTAAGAAGCTTGCGTTAAGCTTTGGAGTATATCCAATAATAGCTGAAAAAACTACTTCAACTGATGAAATGATGGATAACTCTGTTAAAGCAGCTGAAGTAGCAGGATTAGTTAAAAAAGGCGACACAGTAGTATTAGCTGCAGGTGTACCTGTTGAAGCTGGAGCAACTAACTTATTAAAGATCAGTGTTGTAGAATAATATACAATATGCGGAATTGTAAAAGAGATGAATTAATTCATCTCTTTTATTTTTTATTATATAGGAAAGTGGCCAAGTCACTTTTTTGCTCTTTAGGAAAATATAAAATTTATAGATTGTACATAATTTACGGTACACCTGCTTATAATTAAAGTAGTTTCAGTCCCTAAAGAATAAAAAAGGCAAGAGGGGGAGTGGCGTAAGCCACCTTTTTTATATTGATAAATACACTTGAGAACTCTGATAAATAACTTTGAAGGGCTCAAGGAGAGAGTTTTTTTTGAAAAAAAGTATAGAAGGTGTAAACACTTACACCGGCATTAATTAATGATTTGGAAAAATAACCAAGGAGGAACGTGGAAAAATAATTAAAAAAAGCTATTGCACACGTAAAAAATGTATGATAATATAAAAAACATAAACCACAACATTAAAAAAAAAGCAAAGAAATACAAGAAATATTGATAATAATTTTAAATTCTTTGGAATTTATTAACAAAAACACAATCAGTGACGAAGGCGTCTTGTAATGATTAGACAAAGGAGTCTGTAGATTTAGAGTATATCTAAGTCTGTAGACTCCTTTTTTTATTATCTATATATTCAACATTTTTCTAGATATATAAATTTACACCAATTAATTTTGGATAAATTTTAATATATAAATATATTTCACGAGGAGGAAGTAATTATGAGACAAGTAGCTATTTATGGAAAGGGTGGAATAGGTAAATCCACAACAACACAAAACTTAACTGCAGGACTTGCAACAATGGGCAAGCATATAATGGTAGTAGGATGTGATCCTAAGGCAGATTCTACAAGACTTCTTTTAGGTGGACTTGCACAAAAATCAGTTCTTGATACTTTAAGAGAAGAAGGGGACGATGTTGATCTAGATGCAATATTAAAACCAGGTTTCGGAGGAATCAGATGTGTTGAATCCGGCGGACCAGAACCAGGTGTAGGATGTGCTGGTAGAGGTATCATAACTTCAATCAACATGCTTGAACAATTAGGTGCTTACACAGCTGATTTAGACTATGTTTTTTATGATGTATTAGGAGACGTTGTATGCGGAGGTTTCGCAATGCCAATCCGTGAAGGAAAAGCTCAGGAAATCTATATAGTTGCTTCAGGTGAAATGATGGCATTATATGCAGCTAACAACATCGCAAAAGGTATTCAAAAATATGCTAACACTGGTGGAGTTAGATTAGGCGGTATCATCTGTAACAGCAGAAAGGTTGATAGAGAGTTAGATTTATTAGAAGCATTCGCTAAGGAATTAGGAAGTCAGCTTATTCACTTTGTACCAAGAGACAACATGGTTCAAAGAGCAGAAATTCATAAACAAACAGTTATAGAATTTGATCCAGAAGCAGCTCAAGCTGATGAATATAGAGCTTTAGCTAAAAAAATTGATGAAAATAAATTGTTTGTTATTCCAAAACCAATGAAGCAAGAAAGATTAGAAGAAATATTAATGGAATATGGATTAATGGATATCTAAAAAAAAAAGATATGCAAAAGCCTTCAAGGCTTATTGCATACCATCAATATAAAAAAACATGTATTAAAATTATACTACAGTTTTAGAGAAAAAACAATATATATAATCATAAATGTGAGGGGGAGTAATTAATATGTTAATGGTTCGTGCTATTTTAAGACCTGAAAAAGTGGGGATAGTTCTTTCAGAACTTTTATCAGCTGGGTTTCCAGAAGTTACTAAGATGGATGTTTTCGGACGTGGAAAACAAAAAGGTATTAAGGTAGGGGATGTTTACTATGATGAACTTCCTAAAGAGATGATTTTATTAATAGTTAAAGATGAAGATAAAGACGATGTTATTAAAATCATCATGAAAAATGCAAGAACAGGTGAAAAAGGAAACTTTGGAGATGGTAAGATATTCGTTTCTCCAGTTGAAACAGCATATACAATAAGCAGCGGAAAAGAAGGCTTATAAAAAAGGAGCGATGCGAAGTGAAAGAAGTAATGGCAATTATTCGATCAAATAAAGTCAATAAAACTAAAGAATCTCTTGCAGAAGCTGGATTTCCTTCTTTTACATGCAGAAAAGTTTTAGGAAGAGGAAAGAAGTCCATAGATATGACATTGATTGAGAGTTTAGTTTTGGAAGGAGAAGTTCCTGCTACTCCAGTAGGTGAAAACTTGTCTGAAATAGGAAGACTTATTCCAAAGAGACTATTTACATTAGTAGTTAAAGATGAAGATGTAGAAAAAGTTGTAGATACAATAATAAAAGTGAACTCTCAGGGAAATCCAGGGGATGGAAAAATATTCATTATTCCTATAAACGAAGCATACAGGATAAGAAATGAAGAAACTGGAGATGAAGCTATATAAATTAAATATTTGGAGGTGAATTGCATGAGCACTTTGGACAAAGTTTTAGACGAATACAGTGCGAAGGTCTATAAAAACAGAAAAGCACATTTGCTTGAAATAAAGAAGGATGAAACTCAGGAAATAACAGCCAACGTAAGAGCAGTTCCAGGGATTCTTACTAACAGAGGGTGCTGTTATGCAGGATGTAAGGGGGTTGTACTTGGACCATTAAAAGATGTTGCAATTATAACTCACGGTCCTATAGGATGTGGTTTCTATACTTGGGGAACCAGAAGAAGTAAGGCTAAAGGTGATGAAAACACTCAAAACTTCCTTGAATATTGTTTCTCTACAGATATGCAGGAAAGCGATATAGTATTCGGAGGAGAAAAGAAACTTCGCCAGGCTATTAAGGAAGTTGTGGAAATTTTCAAACCTAAATCAATCATGATATGTTCAACATGTCCAGTAGGGTTGATAGGTGATGATATCCATGCTGTTGCAAAAGAATCAAAAGAATTGTACGGAATAGACGTTCTTGCATTCTCTTGCGAAGGTTATAAGGGTGTATCACAATCAGCTGGTCACCACATTGCAAATAACGGATTATTCAAGAATATCATAGGAACAGGGGACTATGTGCCTAAGAAATATCCAATCAATATCCTAGGTGAATATAACATCGGTGGTGACGGTTGGGAAATAGGAAGAGTACTTAAGAAAATAGGATACGACATAGTTACTGTAATGACAGGGGACGGAAGTCTTGAAGAGATGAAAAGTGCACATACAGCACAACTGAATATTGTTCAATGTCACAGATCCATAAACTACATCGGTGAAATGATGAAGACAAAGTATGGAACTGACTGGATAAAGGTTAACTTTATAGGAGTGGAATCCACAGCACAGTCTTTAAGAGATATGGCTAAATACTTTGGTGACGCTGAACTTATTGCAAGAACAGAAGAAGTAATAGCTGAAGAGATTGAAGATCTTAGGGAAGATTTTGAATACTACAAAAGCAAACTTGCAGGAAAAACTGCTGGATTATTTGTTGGTGGATCAAGAGCTCACCATTACCAGCTGTTATTGAAAGACCTGGGTATGAGCACTTTAGTTGCAGGTTATGAGTTTGCACACAGAGATGAGTATGAAGGCCGTGAGGTTATACCATTTATCAAGGAAGACGCAGATTCCAAGAACATTGAAAATCTGGCTGTTGAAAAGGATGAATTGAAGTACAAGGCATATCTTTCAGAAGAAAAATATGAGGAACTGAAGAAGGAAATTCCTTTAGAGTACTACGCAGGTATGTTTAAGGACATGGAAGATGGAGCAATTGTAGTGGATGATTTCAATCACTATGAAACAGAGAAATTAATGGAAATATTAAAACCAGACATTTATTTCTCAGGAATAAAGGATAAGTTTGTAGCTCAAAAAGCCGGAGTGCTTTCAAGACAGCTGCATTCATATGACTACAGCGGACCATATGCAGGATTCAGAGGAGCAGTTAATTTTGCAAGGGACGTAACTATGGGAATATATACTCCAGCATGGAGTTATACTGTAGCTCCTTGGAAGAAAGAACCGATTTTAGAAGGAAGCTTGGGAGGTGAAGCATAATGTTAGATTTAACACCAAAAGAAATAACAGAAAGAAAAGCCATTAAAATAAATCCGGCAAAGACTTGTCAGCCTGTAGGTGCTATGTACGCTGCATTAGGCGTTCACAAATGTATGCCTCACAGCCACGGCTCACAAGGATGCTGTTCATTCCACAGAATGTACTTAACAAGACACTTTAAAGAACCAGCAATAGCTTCTACATCTTCATTTACTGAAGGAGCTTCAGTATTCGGAGGAGGAAGCAACTTAAGAACAGCTGCTAAAAACATATTTGATATGTATGATCCGGATATAATAGCTGTACACACTACATGTTTATCAGAAACCATAGGTGATGATATAGGATCTATTTTAACATCAATAAATGTTCCGGAAGGAAAACTGATGGTTCATACTAACACACCAAGTTATGTAGGTTCACATATAACAGGTTTTTCAAATATGGTTACAGGTTTCATAAAATACCTTTCAAAATCAACTGGAACTAAAAATGGTAAGCTTAATGTTGTACCAGGATTTGTTAACCCAGGGGATATGAGAGAAATGAAACGTTTGATGAAGCTTATGGGAGTTGAATTCACAATGCTTCCAGATACAAGTGGAGTTCTTGATGCTCCAATGACTGGAACATATGAGATGTATCCTCAAGGCGGAACTAAAATTGAAGATATCGTTAAGCTTGGAGACAGCGAATTGACACTTGCTTTAGGTGAATTTGCATCTGAGCAGGGAGCTGCAATGCTTGACAAACTATGTAAGGTTCCTTATAAGACAATGCTTCTTCCAATAGGTGTAGGTTCAACAGATGAATTTGTAATGGAATTATCAAAGTTCTCTAAGAATCAGGTTCCATATGAATTGGAAGAAGAAAGAGGTCAACTTGTTGATATAATGGTTGATTCACATCCATACACACATGGAAAAACTGTAGCAATATACGGGGATCCAGATACTGTTCTTGGACTTACTAAGTTTGTTCTTGAATTAGGAATGATTCCTAAGTATGTAATCACAGGTACTCCAGGAGCTGCTTTCGAAGCAACTGCTAAGAAGTTGTTCGAAGATGCCGGAGTTGAAGGATGCACAGCTAAAGCTGCAAGCGACCTTTTTGAATTACATCAATGGTTAAAGAATGACAAGGTTGATTTATTATTAGGAGGAACTCACGGAAAGTTCATTGCAAGAGCTGAGGACATTCCATTCGTAAGAGTTGGTTTCCCTATAATTGACAGATACGTTCATTCATACATGCCAATGACTGGTTACAAAGGTGCAATGAGATTGATGGAATTAATGTTAATTGCACTTATGGACAGACAAGACAGAGATTGTGCAGAAGAAGACATGGAAATGGTAATGTAGTTTAAACTGATTAGTTAATTAATTATTTATTTATTTTGGGATTTTCAAGGGAGAAAGTCACCCTTGAAAGTCCCGCTTTTTACTCTTTAAAAACTGATACATTTTAAGATTCAGAATAACCGATTAGTTGTAGTTCTTAAAGAGTAAAAAAACAAAATAATCAAAGGAGAGTGTTTACATGGAATTAAGATCATTGCCTGAAGTATTGGAGGAAAGAAAAGATTTTATCTTCTGCAAGGAGACAGGGCACGGTAATTCAATGAAATGTGACAGCGAAAGTGTATCTGGAGCTGTAAGCCAGAGAGCGTGTGTATACTGCGGAGCAAGAGTTGTTCTTAATCCCATTACTGATGCTTTCCACATAGTTCATGGACCCATAGGATGTGCAAGTTATACTTGGGACATCAGAGGAAGTCTTTCAAGCGGAGAAGAGTTATATAGAAACAGTTTCTCTACAGATCTCAGAGAACAGGACGTAATTTTTGGGGGAGAGAAAAAGCTTACTGCAGCTATTGAAGGAATCATGGAAGATCATAACCCGAAAACTATTTTTGTGTATGCCACATGCATAGTAGGGGTTATAGGGGATGATGTGGAAGCTGTCTGTAAACAAGCAGAAAAGAAGTATGGAATTCCTGTTATACCAGTAAAATCACCAGGTTTTGCAGGGCATAAGTCAATGGGATATAAAGCAGCCTGCAACGCTATTATGAATCTCATCGGAAGAAAAGAGTCTCCAAAGATTGATGGTGTGAACATATTGGGAGATTTCAACCTGGCTGGGGAGATGTGGATAATAAAGGATTACTTAAAAAACATAGGGGTAAATGTAGTGTCTCAGATTACTGGAGACAGTACAGTTGAGCAACTCCAAAAAGCTGATGGAGCTTCATTGAATGTTGTGCAGTGCGCAGGGTCAATGACATATTTAGCTAAAAGAATGGAAATGGAAAAGGGAATACCATTTATAAAAGTAAGCTTCATGGGCATTGAGGACACTGCTGCTTCCTTAATGAACATAGCATATGCGCTGAAGGATAAGGAAGTGATCACAAGAACAAAGAAATTCATAGAAGAAGAACTTAAAAAGATGGAAAATATTCTGGATAGATACAAGAAAAACCTTGAAGGTAAAAAAGCTGCCATATATGTAGGCGGAGGGTTCAAGGCAATATCTTTGATAAAACAATTTGAGGAATTAGGAATGGAAACAGTTATGGTAGGAACCCAGACAGGAAAGAAGGAAGATTATGAAGTCATAAGCAGCCTGGTTAAGCCGGGAACAGTAATTCTGGATGATGCCAATCCTTATGAACTGGAAAAGTTCATGAAAGAAAAAGGTGCCGATGTCCTGGTGGGAGGAGTAAAAGAAAGACCTCTGGCTTATAAACTGGGAGTTGCCTTCTGTGACCACAATCATGAAAGAAAGCATCCTTTGGCAGGGTTCAAGGGAGCAATCAATTTCGCAAAGGAAATAAATCTTACAATTAATAATCCGGTATGGAAATATACTAAGTAGAGAGGTGATATATATGGGAGAGAAATATGTAAGTTTGACGGTAAATCCTTGTAATATGTGTATGCCTATGGGTGTTGTAAATGCTTTTTATGGAATAAAAGGAGCCATGACCATATTGCATGGCTCCCAGGGGTGCAGTACATATATCAGAAGACATATGGCTACGCATTATAATGAACCTATAGATATAGCCTCATCATCACTTACAGAGCAGGGAACAGTATACGGAGGGGAAAAGAACCTTATTAAGGGGCTGGAAAACCTAATTAAACTGTACGATCCTGAAGTTATAGGAATAGCAACCACATGTTTAGCTGAGACCATTGGTGAAGATGTGGCAAGAATATCAAAAACATTTTATGAAACACATGAGGACAGTAAGGTGAAGTTAATACCTGTACCTTCACCAGGATATGGCGGAAGCCAGTATGAAGGTTATTTTAAAGCACTAAGATCAATAGTTGAAGCCGTTGAAATGAATGATGAAAAAAATAATAAGATAAATATCATCACAGGATCAATAAGCCCTGCTGACGCAAGGGAGCTGAAAGACATTCTGGATGAATTTGGGGTTGACTATATATTATTGCCGGATGTATCAGATAATTTGGATGCACCGCACAAGGAGAAATACAACAGGCTGCCTTCAGGAGGTACAAGAATTCAGGACATTTCAAAGATGGCAGGGGCCGCTGCAACAATTGAATTATCTGCTTTAGTTAAAGATGAATATTCCGCGGGGAAATATCTTGAGGATACTTTCGGCGTTAAGAATTATAGATGCAATTTACCAAGGGGTCTCAGAGATTCTGATGAGTTTTTTAACTTATTGTCAAAATTGACCGGTAAGGAGATTCCGGAGAGATATAAAGCACAGAGAGGACGTTATATCGATGCTATGATAGACTCTCATAAATACAATGCTGAGGCAAGGGTAGTAATTTATGGAGAACCGGATTTTGTTTACACTACAGCAAGGTTATGCCTGGAAAATGGTGCTATGCCGGTTGTTATTGCAACAGGAAGTAAATGCCAGGAACTGGAGATTCTCTTGAAGAGTGAGCTCGATGAATTGTCAGAAAGGCTTTTTGCTGGAGAGTACAAGATTCTTGATGATACAGATTTCAAAACCATTGAAAATTATGCATTGGAGCTTAAGGCAAATCTTATGATAGGAAGTTCAGACGGAAGAAGGATAGAAGAAAAACATGGAATCCCTCTTGTGAGAATGTCTTTCCCTATACATGACAGGATAGGTGGACAAAGGCTTATGACCATAGGATATGAAGGATCTGTCAAACTGATGGATAAAATCACTAATGCCATACTTGAAGCTAAAGAAAGAAGATACAGAAGCAGTATCTACAGTGAGTTCTATAAAGAGGAGGAAAAGACAATGAAAGCTGAAGAAAAAATGTCAATTGAAATGAAGGACACAGAAACAGGAACAAAGAATACCATTAAGGATAAAACAAAGACTCATCCGTGTTTCAGCTGTGGATCAGCACATAAATATGCAAGGATGCATCTTCCAATAGCGCCAAAGTGCAATATAAGCTGTAATTATTGTTTGAGAAAATATGACTGTGTTAATGAAAGCCGTCCGGGAGTAACTACAGAGGTTTTATCACCAATAGAGGCTTTAGAAAAATACAAATATGTAAAATCAAAGATGCCAAACCTTACAGTAGTTGGTATTGCAGGACCTGGAGACTCACTGGCAAACTTTGAACAGACAAAGGAAACTCTTAAGTTGATTAAAGAGTATGACCCAAATGTTACTTTCTGTCTTTCAACAAATGGACTTATGCTTCCTTTTTATGCTAATGATCTGGTTGAACTTGGTGTGAGCCATGTTACTATCACTATGAATGCTATAGATGCTAAGATAGGAGCGAAGGTATATAAGTTTGTTGACTACCTTGGCACTAAATATATTGGTGAGGAGGCAGCACAAATACTTCTTAACAACCAGCTTGCAGGACTTAAGTTCTTAACAAGCAAAGGTATTGTAGTTAAGATAAACATTGTAATGCTGAAAGGGATCAATGATGACCATATTGAAGAAGTTGTTAAGAAGGTAAAGGAATATGGTGCAACAATAACCAACATAATGCAGCTGATACCTGTAAAGGGAACTGTTTTTGAGGATATGCCTCTGGTAAGCAATGTTGAACTTATGGACTTAAGAAAGAAATGCGGAGAGCATATGGAGCAGATGTATCACTGCAAACAGTGCAGGGCAGATGCTATAGGAACTTTGGGAAATGACGAATCCATAAAATTCAGGAATTTCTCTGAGAAAAATGAGGAAAAGCCTGCGTTAAGATTTGCAGCAGCTTCAAAAAGCGGAATGCTTGTGGATCAACACTTTGGACAAGTATCAGAATTTTATATCTATGAATACAAGGATGATATTGTATCCCTGGTTGAAAAGAGATCTATAGATAAATACTGTACAGGTGTTGAGGATTGTGATGGAGAAGAAGATAAAATATCAAAAATTATAAAAACTATTGAAGACTGTAACGGTGTTTTAGCATTGAGAATTGGGGATGCTCCTGCCAACAAGCTGAAGAGCAAGGGAATAAAAGTTGTTATGACATATGAAAGAATAGAGAAAGCTGTAAAAAGTGCTGCTGAGGAAATATTAAAGGAATCAGCAGATAAAAATAAAACAGATAAAAAAGAGGAGGAAATAGTATGATAAGTCCAAAATACCACATATTTGTATGCGCCAGCTGCAGAATTAACGGTACCCAGAAAGGTTATTGTCATTCAAAGGATTCAGTAAGCATAATCCAGAGATTCATGGAGGAAATTGATGACAGAGATTTATCTTCAGAAGTTATGGTAACAAATACAGGATGCTTTGCAATATGCGACAAAGGACCAATAGTTGTTATTTACCCTGAAGGAACATGGTATGGATCTGTTACACCTGATGATGTAGAGGAAATTATGGATAAACACATCGAAGGCGGAGAAAAGGTTGAAAGACTTCTAATATAGAGAATATAAAATATAATTGAGGAAAGGGAAGTATTTATGAGGAAAAAAAGCATTAAAATAATAGATAAAACATTGGTTACCCTTTCAGAATTATATAAAGATAAGATTTCAACAAACTTAAGTGAAATTACTGAGCTTTGCAATATTCTAAGCAATATGGGGACAGATTGTCTTGAAGTGAGCCAGGAAATTCTATATTTGGCTTTGCCCACATTGGTGGGCAAAAACAAACACCTGATTCTTAAAAATCAAATGGATGAAAAAGAATTCAGAGATTTTAAATTAAAAGTATATGAGGTAAATAGATTTACTCATAATAAAACAGTGGAGAGAGATCTGCACATTGAAATAGAAATAGAAGATGCAAGGAATATTGATTCATTGAAGGATATATCAGTACTTAAGGAAAATGTAAGCGGGTTTACAATAAGAGGATTAGATAATGTTATGCTCTATGACTATAAAGAGACTTTCAGTAAGCTGACGGAATTTTTCAGGGCGGACTTGAATTTATGCCCTTCCGACAAATATGGGTTAGCTTCAGCTACAGCATTGGAGTGGCTGAACTTCGGAGGAGCAAGTATTAGTACATCTTTCAGCGGGGCAGGAAACTTATGCCCCCTGGAAGAATTTTTGGCTGCAAGAAGGTTTATTCTTAAGGACAGTTTTCAGGGAGATTTGACACTGCTGCCTAAAGCTGTAAAGATAGTAGAAAAAATAAGTTCTTTAAATATACCCAAGGGAAAGCCAATAATAGGGAAAGGTATCTTTGACTTTGAGTCAGGAATACATGCTGATGGGATATTTAAAAATCCTGAAACCTATGAACCATATAGTCCCCAAAAGATTGGTTCAGAGAGAAATTTGATAATAGGGAAGCATTCAGGAGCATCCGCTCTCAGAAGAAAGCTGATGCTCCTGAATGCAGATTACAATGAGGAGATTCTGCCTGCTGTTTTAGATGAAATAAGGGCTGCATCTACAGAAAAGGAAAGATCGTTAAGTGACAGTGAGATACTGGATATATGTGACAGTGTAAGGAGGAGAATGCCGTGGACAAGGTATTGATTGTAGATACTACATTAAGAGATGGAGAGCAGAGAGCAGGCATCGCATTTTCCTCAGAAGATAAGATCAGAATTGCCAAGGTTTTGGATGATAATAAAATATATCAGATTGAAGCAGGGATACCTGCTATGGGTCAAGTTGAGAAGAAATGCATTTACAAAATCATGGAGCAAAAAAAGTTTTCTAAAATAGCTGTATGGAACAGACTTAACAAAAAAGATATCGTCCATTCAATTGAATGCAGGCCTGACATAATTCACATCAGTGTACCAGTTTCGCCGATACAGATAGCTACAAAACTGGCAAAAGATAATGTATGGATTGAGAACAGGGTAAAGGAATGTGTCTCCTTTGCAAAAGAAAAAGGATATGAGGTTACGGTTGGATTTGAAGATGCCTCAAGGGCAGATGTTCACTTCATGATTCACTTAATGAAATTATTGAAGTCAATGGAGGTAAAGCGGATAAGATTTGCGGACACTGTAGGAATTCTCACTCCATCAATAACTTCAGAAGTCTTGGGTAAAATGATGAAGAATGTGAATATGGAAATTGAAATGCATGCCCATAATGATTTTGGGATGGCGTTGGCAAATTCAATAGAGGCAGTGAAAACAGGGGCTAAATATATAGATTGTACATTGGATGGAATTGGAGAGAGAGCTGGAAATTGCAGCCTGCAGAAATTCTTGAAATGTGTATCCTCAATTGAAGGTTGTGAGGTCCCTTTGGAACTTACAGAGGAAGGAATTCTTTTTAATAAATTAGGAATTCGTAAAAATTAACAAAATGTTAACATTTATAAGTAGTAATTATAGGCTATAATATGAATGTTATGGAGATTTTAGCAAGTAAGGCTTACCCATGACAATATATGAATATTTAAGAATCATATGGCAACTGATTCAATTTTCTTGCACCGGAAGGTGCTCTTTTTTTTTGTCTGATTTCGTTATGAGGTATTGAAATCCTCTATATTATTAAGTAATATTAGTTTGTATACGAACTAAATAAAGAAGGTTAAAAATGTGGATATAGGAAATTTAATTGAAAAATCATCAAAGCTCATAAAGAATAACATGAATAATTCTTTGGAAGGTTTCGGACTTACATATGTCCAGTGGAAGATATTAAAAGATATACATACCATTGAGGATATTAATGGTGATATCGAGGAATTGACTCCTTTGGAAATAGGAAAGCGTGTGGGAGTAGATAAAGCAACTCTTTCATCAGCCATTAACAGGATGATATCAAATGAATGGGTTGAAAAAATAAAAAATCCATTGGATAAAAGAAGCTATTATCTATTGATGACTCAAAAAGCAATATCATCAATCCACAAGCTGGAGAAGATAGCAGAGGAGGCGGAGCAAAACCTGATATCAGGACTGAGTCCTCAGGAAGCAGTTCTTCTGAAGAAATATCTCAATGTTGTAATTGAAAACTTAAAATAATGCCTCAGATTCTTGAAAGAGAAATTCTAAACTGATAATCTATAATTAAGTTTAATCAGACGTAATAAAATAAGGAAGAAATACAGGTGATGAATTTGGTGGAAAAGAATAAAGAATATATATTGGATATACTGTCTCAGGGATATGAAGGAGAAGGAGTAGCTAAACTTGATGGCTACCCTATATTCATAGAAGGAGCTTTAAAGGGAGAAAAAGTAAAAGTAAAAGTAATAAAGGTTAAAAAGTCCTTTGCTTTCGGAAAGATAATGGAGATAATTGAACCTGCAAAGGAAAGGGAAGTTCCAGTATGCTCCATTTATAAAAGATGCGGCGGATGCAGGCTTCAGCATATGAGTTATGAAAGCCAGCTGGAGTTTAAAAAAGAGAGAGTTAAAGACTGCATAAGCAAGATCGGAAAACTGCCGGAGGACCTTGTGCTGGATACAATAGGCATGGAGTACCCTTACAGATACAGAAACAAGGTTCAGCTGCCGGTAGGAATGGTTAACGGAAAAATACATATAGGTTTTTATGCGCCAAGAAGCCATGACATCATAGATATTGAGGATTGTCATATTCAGGACAAGGCAGCAGACAAGGCAGCAGCACTGGTTAAGCAATGGATGAAGAAGTATAATATACAGCCTGCCTTTGTGGATGGAAAATTTAACCCTGATGGTGTTATAAGACACATTATGATCAGAAAGGGATTTAAAACAGGGCAAGTGATGATAGTTCCCGTAACAGTGAGTCAAGAGCTTCCTTACAAGGAGGAATTTA
>JBEHWK010000095.1:0-13479 GCA_040217795.1 Clostridiaceae bacterium | reverse complement strand
TCAGATCTTCAATAAGCTCTGAACTTAAATACCCTTTAGCAATCTCTCTTACTTCTCCTGTCATTCTGAGATTGAAGTCATCATCCAATTCAATGATAAGCTCGCCTCCAAGCATTTTGATTTTCACCTTGTTATCAATAAGCCCTCTTTTCTTAAGAACAGATGCTACCCCACAAGAAGAACTTCCTGATGCCAAAGTGAAACCTGCTCCTCTTTCCCAAATAAGAATTTCAGCTTCTTCCCTTGAAATTACTTTGGCAAATTGTGTGTTGATTCTGTTAGGGAATTCTTTATAATTTTCAATTAATGGCCCATAAGTTTTAATTTCCTGAACATTTAATTCATCTTTTAAAATGACACAATGAGGATTTCCTAAAGATACGCAGTTAATCTCAAACTCTTTTCCCTCAATAATTATTTTCTTGCCTATTACTTCATCACTTTCAAAATTTGTAGGAATTTCAGCAGCCTTGAAATTAGCCTTTCCCATATCAACAGTAATAAGCTTTGCTTTATTATTTGATGTTTCAACAATATTGGCAGTAACTAGTCCACCCTTTGTTTCTACAGTAAAAACTTTTTTATCTGTAAAACTATAATCATAAATATACTTACAGAAAATTCTTAGTCCATTTCCACTCTTCTCAGCTTCTGATCCATCCGGGTTGAATATTCTTAACCCAAAATCCGCTTTATCAGTTGGAACTTTAAGCAAAATCCCATCAGAACCTATTCCAAAATTTACATTGCAGATTCTTTGGACAGCCTTATCTGTAAGATCAAAATCAAGTCTTTCTTCTTCTAAAACAATATATTCATTTCCTAATCCATGAGTTTTTACAAAAAAATTATCCTTCATTGTCATCTTCCTTTACTTAAAAGTTATAAATAAAATTATATCAGACTTTAGAAATTAATAAAACATGTTAAAGAAGGATTGCAAATTTATTTGCAATCCTTCTTTTAATCCGGGCTTATAATATCTTTCAAACTTATACTAAGAGACTTTGAAGCACTTTCCAGGCTGGCAGCCTGTTCTTCTGCCCCTTTTGCAACCTTAAATGCATTGGCAGCAGTAATAACTTTATCCATTGCATTTAAATAATTATTACTTATTATATTTATTTCTTCGCTATGAGGCAATTCTTGAGCCTCATTTCTTAGAAGTGCAAGATCATCTATATTTGCATCCATATTATTCCCAGATTTTATCTCATTCACATCAGCTATAGCCTGGGAAGAAATTGAGCTTACTTCCCTGAAATATGCAATATCAATCTTGTATCTGTTTATTTCATAGCTGACAGGTTTTTTCAGAAAAACAATATCGTAAACGCTGAAGCCTAATACAAATACCAGAACAAATAAAATCACACCTCTGATCAAACCTTTTGCAAATTGCACAGCCACATATACAAGCACCATTATTACAAATATCAAAATGATATTTTCCGGCATATGACATACCTCCCACTAAAATATTTTAATATAAGTATATCATAACCCGTAATCTATATTATTACTATTTGGTAAAAAAATCGCCAAGGCGATTATGAGCCGTCGATTTTTTTCTCGCATCTGCCTTTTCGAACGTATGTGAGAAAAATCTGGCAGGCGACAAATTCTCTTTTTTACTCTTTAGGGACTTTAACCAGACTGAGAATAATCGGGATATACTTTAAGTTATCCACAATTTTAAAACTTTATAATTTCCTAAAGAGTAAAAAGTGACTTCGTCACTTTCACTAGTGAACACAACTTCCCCTGCACCCCTTACATTTTCTTATTTTATAAGAAAAAATATACTTTCCTATAAAATAAAAAATGTCCGAAAAATACCCACATATTTTTCAGACATCCTATAAATTTATCCATTCTCCCCTTACAGGGTTAATGTTTCTTCTTACCCTGAATTTCCGGCACCGGTTTAACTATATTCTTTTTGGGCTCCTCAAAGTGTTTGCTGTTCCATGAAGATTGCTGATTTTTCTTTGCCATAAATTCACCTCCATAAACCTTTAAGTTAGTTTTTGCTTTTATGGAGTTTTTATACATTAATCTTTTATTTTATATCTTTTATCAATTCCTTTTTTAATAGCTCGCTCTTGCTGAATCCCTTTCTGAAATACCTTATCTGCTTATATTGAACTCCGTTCAACTCAAAATCCAAAACGTCAATTCTGTCTCCCGTATAAATGATTGGGTCCTTTTTACCTGTCAAATAAACCTTAACTTCCATACTCTTCTCCTGATTCTATAGGGTTTTATCTATAAACCTCAGCTTAAAACCCTGAATATTTACTATATAAGTTCCTTTTTTAATACTATTATACGCAATTCTTCCTTAAACTAAAATGTTTTTGAATATTCTCAATATATTGTACCTTTTTTATGTTAAAATTGAAAATTATGATATAATTAATATGTATATAGTATATGTTGGGAGGAGATTTTATGTCATTAAAAGGTACAGAAACAGCCAAAAACTTACTGGCTTCTTTTGCAGGAGAATCTCAGGCAAGAAACAGATACACATATTATGCAAGTGCTGCTAAAAAACAAGGCTATTTACAAATAGCTGAAATATTTCTTGAAACAGCAGAGCAGGAAAAAGAACATGCTAAAAGGTTTTTTAAATTTCTAGCTGCTGAATTACATGATGAGGCTATTGAAATTACTGCTTCTTATCCTGTTGCCCTTTCCCAGGAAACCCTTGATAACCTTAAATCTGCAGCTGCCGGGGAACACGAGGAATGGACTGATTTATATCCTAAATTTGCTGAAACAGCAAGAAAAGAAGGTTTCATCGATGTAGCCCAAGCTTATGAAAATATATCAAAGGTTGAAAATTTCCATGAAAGAAGATATAAAAAACTAGCAAAAAATATTGAAAATAATCAAGTATACGAAAAACCTGAAACAGTTTTATGGAAGTGCTCAAACTGCGGATTCATTTACGAAGGAACTAAAGCTCCTGCTAAATGCCCTGCTTGCTTACATGATCAAATGTATTTCAGGTTACTGGATCAAAATTACTAATAGGAAATCAGGGCTGATTAAAAACTTTTTAATCAGCCTTTTGTTCATAACATTGAATATTTAATGCTCCTGGTTCTTCAGTGGCATTCTTTTTTTAATACTTTTAGGAAGCACCCTTTATTCCTGCTCGAAAGCATTGACATACATCTGCTTAATCTCGCTCATTAAGGGATATCTGGGATTTGCTCCGGTACATTGATCATCAAAAGCCTGTTCAACCATTTCATCCAGGGTTAAATAGAATTTTTCCTTTGAAACACCGAATTCAGCTATTGATTTCGGCATTCCCACTTTACTCTTTAATTCATCAATTTTTTGAATGAGTCTCTCTATCTTTTCATCATCTGTATTTCCGCCAAGCTTTAAATAGTCGGAGATTACAGCATATCTCCATTTTGCATTAGGATATTTATATTGTGGGAAGGCTGCCTGCTTTCTTGGATTATCCACAGCATTGAATTTTATTGTCTCATTAATTAACAATGCATTGGCTATTCCATGAGGTACATGATGCATTGATCCCAGCTTATGAGCCATTGAATGGCATACTCCCAGGAATGAGTTTGCAAAAGCCATTCCTGCCATTGTTGCTGCATGTGCCATTTTTTCTCTTGCTTTTACATTGGTTGAACCCTCATTATAAGCAAGAGGCAAGTATTTGAATATCAGCCTTATTGACTCTAATGCCAATCCATTTGTGTATTCTGATGCTAAAACTGAAACATAGGCTTCAATGGCATGAGTCAAAGCATCTATACCTGATGCAGCAGTTAATCCCTTTGGCATCTTCATCATAAGTTCCGCATCTACAATTGCCATATCAGGAGTAAGTTCGTAATCTGCAAGAGGATATTTTACTCCTGTCTTTTCGTCTGTGATTACAGCGAAAGGTGTTACTTCTGATCCTGTTCCTGCAGATGTGGGGACTGCTATGAAGTACGCCTTTTCTCCCATTTCAGGGAACTTATATACCCTTTTTCTTATGTCCATGAATCTCATTGCCAGATCTTCGAATTTTACCTCAGGATGTTCATACATTACCCACATTATTTTTGCTGCATCCATAGGAGATCCACCACCTAGTGCTATTATAACGTCAGGTTTGAAGTTCTCCATCTCGTCAGCTCCTTTTTTGGCAGTAGCTAGCGTAGGATCCGGTTCAACGTCAAAGAATATTTTAAAATCGATTTTTGCTTCTTCAATAACCTTTGTAATTTCTTCAGTATACCCTAAATCATAAAGAACTTTGTCTGTTACAATGAATGCCCGTTTCTTTCCCATATCAGAAAGTTCTCTCAAAGCAACCCCTAGGGAACCAAATTTAAAGTATATTTTTTCAGGAACTCTGAACCAAAGCATATTCTCTCTCCTCTCAGCTACACTCTTGATATTCAGGAGATGTTTGGGACCTACGTTCTCTGAAACAGAATTTCCTCCCCACGAACCGCATCCAAGTGTTAATGAAGGTGGCAGCTTGAAATTATAAATATCCCCGATAGCACCCTGAGAAGCAGGCATATTGACTATTGTTCTGGCAGTTTTCATTGCTATGCCAAATCTCTTGATTCTGTCTTTAGAGTTCACCTGGTCTGTGTATAAAACTGATGTATGCCCAAAGCCTCCTAATTCAATCAATCTTGCAGCTTTATTAAGAGCTTCATCAAAACTGCTCACCTTGTACATGGCTAATACAGGTGACAGCTTTTCATGTGAAAATGGCTCTTCCAGTTCGATTGATTCCACTTCTCCAACCAATACTTTTGTTTCTGCAGGAACTGTTATCCCAGCCATTTCTCCTATTTTAAAGGCACTTTGCCCTACAATGCCTGAATTTAATCCCCCTCTTTCATTCAGGATAATTCCACGCACTTTTTCTGTCTCTTCAGGATTTAATATATAAGCCCCGCGCTCCTTCAGTTCTTTCCTTACCTCATTATAAACAGAATCCATTACGATTATGGATTGTTCAGAAGCACAGATTACTCCGTTATCAAAGGTTTTTGACAACAATATGGAACTTACAGCCATTTTAATATGGGCAGTCTCATCTATTATGGCCGGAGTATTTCCTGCTCCTACCCCCAATGCAGGTTTTCCGGATGAATAAGCTGCCTTAACCATAGCCGGTCCCCCTGTAGCCAGTATTATATCCGCCTCCTGCATAACCAGCTGAGATAGTTCCACGGAAGGTTCATCTATCCATCCAATGATATTTTCCGGAGCTCCTGCTTTTACAGCTGCATCCAGAACTATTTTTGCTGCCATAATAGTGCAGTTCTTTGCTCTTGGATGCGGAGAAAAAATAATTCCATTTCTTGTTTTAAGAGCTATTAAAGATTTGAAAATAGCTGTAGATGTAGGATTTGTTGTTGGTATAATAGCTGCAACAACACCTATTGGTTCGGCTATTCTGGTTAATCCATAAGCTGCATCGGTTTCCATTTCTCCACATGTCTTCATATCCTTGTATTGATTATAAATATACTCAGATGCAAAGTGATTCTTTATTACCTTATCTTCCATTATTCCCATTCCTGTTTCTTCAAATGCTGCTCTTGCAAGCTTTATTCTTGAATTTGTTGCTGCAATGGCAGCTGCTCTGAAGATTTCATCCACCTGTTCCTGTGAAAAAGCAGCAAATTTCTTCTGTGCCTTTCTTATTTCATCCATCTTTTCCATCAATTCTTTAGAGTTTGTAACTTTCATGGCACCCTCCCTATAAATAGATTTAAAAATAGTATTTACTTATTTAAATAATAATATTTAGACTATTTACATATAAGGAAAATTTAATTAAAAAACTCCATTGAAATATTCTACTATATCCTTTTCTCATTATATGTTAATGGAATAATATATTCAACAGCCTTTGACACCGTTTTCAAAGTATGGATTGTTAATTTTTTATTTTATCTGAAGGTTACTTGTCTGTTTTCAATTTTATCAATAATAGCCAGCGATTCTACCTTTACATTCAAACTCTCTATAGCCTTTCTTCCCGGCTGGAAGCCTTTCTCTATAATAATTCCCACTGCAACAGGTTCAGCTCCCCCTTGTCTTGCAATATCTATAAGGCCGCATGCTGCACATCCATTGGCTAAAAAGTCATCTATAATCAGTATTCTTTCTCCTCTATTTATAAATCTCTTGTTAACTACCACGTCATAATCCTTATTTTTTGTAAATGAATGGACATTTGAGTGATATAGTTCATTGTCTAAATTTGAAGATACTGCTTTTTTTGCAAATACAACAGGTATGTAATCAAAGTACTGAGAAACAATTGTTGCAACTCCTATTCCTGAAGCTTCAATTGTAAGTATTTTGTCTATTTTTTCATTTTTAAATCTTTTTTTGAATTCTTTTCCCATTTCATTGAACAATCTTACATCCATCTGATGATTCAAAAAGCTGTCTACCTTTAAAATATTGCTTCCAATAACTTGTCCTTGTTCTCTTATCATATTTTTTAGCAGTTCCATTATAATCCTCCAAATGAAATAACCCCCTGGGCAAGTTGTCTTAATCCCAAGGGGTTATAATTAATTGCTAATCTGGTATATTAATTAATAATCTTATTATTTCTTAAAAATTTATGATGAATATCAATATTTTATGAACTCTATATATTATTCCTCTTATATTTCCACATCTTTACTATAATCAATATTTGACAATCCAAAACCGAACAGCTTAAGGAATTCCTGTCTGAACCCTTCCGCATCTGATACTTCAGTTATATTATCGTCGTCAACTTTTTGCCAAAGCTCAAGAACTTCCTCCTGAACATCATCTCTAAGTTCCCAGTCATCAATTCTGATTCTCTTTTCTGAATCCAGCTGAAGATCTCCTCCATACACTCTTTGACTGAATAACCTGAATATCTGCTCTATGCAGCCTTCATGGATATTTTTTTCTTTCATTACTTTATAAAGAATAGATATATATAATGGAACAACAGGAATAGCGGATGATGCCTGAGTAACCAGCCCTTTGTTTACTGATACAAAAGCTTCCCCCTGAATTTTACTCAATAATTCATTTATTTCTGCTGCCTTCTTATCTAAATCTTTCTTTGCCATACCGATTGTACCTTCATTATACATAGGATATGTCAACTTAGGTCCGATATATGAATAAGCAAGTGTCTTTACTCCATTTTCTAAAACTCCTGCTTTATCAAGTTCTTCAATCCAAAGCTTCCAATCTTCTCCGCCCATAACTTTAATAGTGTCATGTATTTCTTCTTCACTTGCCTCAGGAATAAAAGCTTCTGAAGTTTTAAATGTGTGGAAATCAAATGTCTTTCCAGAAAAATTTTGACCTATTGGTTTTAGTACCGAGTTATAGGTTTTACCGGTTTTAGGGTCTGTTCTTCTTGGTGCTGCAAGTGAATATACTACCAAATCAACTTTTCCCATGTTATTTTTAATTTCTTCAATAACCTGTTCTTTAATCTCATTTGAAAAAGCATCTCCATTTATGCTTTTGTGAAATCCGCCTTTTTCAGTTGCAAGTCTTTGAAAAGCTTCAGTATTATACCATCCTGCAGTTGCAGTTCTCTTGCCGTTGCCTTCCCTTTCAAAACTTACTCCCAAAGTATTTGCACCGGCACCAAAAGCTGCAACTATTCTTGATGCTAATCCATATCCTGTTGAGGCACCAATTATCAACACATTCTTCGGCCCTTTTATTTCACCCATCTTTTTAACATATTCTATTTGTTCTTTTACATTTTCCTCGCAGCCTAATGGATGTGCTGCTGTACAAATAAATCCTCTAAATTTAGGTTCAATTATCATTATAAAAAATCCTCCGATTGTTTTTCAAATAAAAAAGTTTGATTATCAAAATATTTTATATATAAATTATATTATCATAAAATTCCTTTTTAGTCATTATATTTTTAGTATATTATTTAAAAGTTGCAGTTAAACACCCCAGGGGTAGTTCCATATACTGGAACTACCCCTGGGGCATAAGAAAGGGTTGGACATAAAGTCCAACCCTAAATCAATTTATTATTATTGATTAGCTAATTTCTTGTAGTTTTCTAATCTTTCCTTAGCATCTTTTTCAGTCTTTTCAAACAATGCTTCTGCAGCTTCTGGGAATGCTTTTGCTAATGAAGAGTATCTTACTTCTCCCATTAAGAACTCTCTGAAGCTTTCTGTTGGTTCTTTTGAATCTAATGAGAATGGATTCTTTCCAGCTTCTTTTAATGCTGGGTTGAATCTGTACATCTGCCAGTATCCACAAGCAGTAGCTCTCTTAGCTTCTTCCTGGCTCTTACCCATACCAACTTTTAATCCATGGTTAATACATGGTGCGTAAGCAATGATTAATGATGGTCCTTTATATGCTTCTGCTTCAGCAATTGCTTTAAGAACTTGGTTCTTGTCAGCTCCCATATTGATTTGAGCTACATATACATAACCATAAGACATAGCCATCATTCCAAGGTCTTTCTTCTTAGTCTTCTTACCGCTTGCAGCAAATTTAGCTATTGCAGCAGTTGGAGTAGATTTAGAAGATTGTCCACCTGTATTTGAGTAAACTTCTGTATCAAATACAAATATATTTACATCTTCTCCTGAAGCAAGTACATGGTCAACACCGCCGTATCCGATGTCATATGCCCATCCGTCTCCTCCGAAGATCCATTGTGATCTCTTAACTAAGTAATCACTGTTCTTTAATATATCTTTAGCAAATTCGTTCGTTTCTCCTTGTAAAGCAGCAACAACTCTTTCTCCTCTTGCTCTTGTTCCTTCTCCGTTGTTTAAGTTAGCTATCCAGTCTTCTAAAGCAGCTTTAGCTTCTTCAGATACTCCAGCTTCTATAGCCTTTTGAGCAACTTCAACTAATCTTTCTCTTTGAGCCTTAACTCCTAAGAACATACCTAATCCGAATTCAGCATTATCTTCAAACAATGAGTTAGCCCAAGCTGGACCTTGTCCTTTATGGTTAACTGTATATGGAGTTGAAGGAGCAGATCCTCCCCAAATTGAAGAACATCCTGTAGCATTAGCTATCATCATTCTGTCTCCGAATAATTGAGTTATAAGCTTAGCGTATGGAGTTTCTCCACAACCAGCACAAGCACCTGAGAACTCAAGTAATGGAGTTTCAAATTGGCTTCCTTTTAAAGTTAACTTGTTCATTGGATTAGCTTTTGGAGCTACTTTTTCTTGTGAGTATTCCCAGTTTTCAATCTCACCAAGCTGAGATGCTTGTGGCTTCATTACTAAAGCTTTTGATGGAGCTGGACATACTTGAGCACAGTTTCCGCATCCTGAACAATCTAATGGACTTATTTGCATTGAATAGAATAATGGTTCTTCAGTCTTTAATGCTTTAGCAGCAACTGCTTTGTATGACTCTGGAGCTGCAGCTTTTTCAGCTTCTGTCAATAAGACTGGTCTTATTGTAGCATGTGGACATACATATGAACATTGGTTACATTGGATACAGTTATCTGCTTGCCATTCAGGAAGGTTTATAGCGATTCCTCTCTTCTCATATGCAGCTGTACCAGCTTGGAAAGTACCATCTTCCATTCCTATGAATGCAGATACAGGTAGCTTGTCCCCTTCTTGTCTGTTCATTGGCTCAACAATATTCTTAACGAAATCTGGTTTTGCTTTAGTTTCAACTTCAGCATCCACAGCATCTTTCCATGAAGCTGGAATAGTGATTTGAACTGCAGATTCAACACCCCTATCTATTGCAGCGTTGTTCATGTCAACAATGTGTTGTCCTTTTTTACCGTATGATTTAACAACAGAATCTTTAAGGTATCCTATAGCGTCTTCTAGTGGGATAATGTTAGCTAACTTGAAGAAAGCTGATTGCATTATCATGTTGAATCTTCCGCCAAGACCTATTTCCTGAGCTATCTTAACAGCATTTAAAGTGTAGAACTTAATGTCGTTTTCTGCCATGAATCTCTTGTATGCAGCTGGTAATTGTTGTTCTAATTCTTCTGGAGTCCAGATAGTATTCAATAAGAAAGTTGCACCTGGTTTTAATCCTTCAAGTACATTGTACTTGTGAACATAAGATTGGTTAGAACATGAAACAAAGTCTGCTTTGTTTATTAAGTATGGTGACTTAATTTCCTTTTTACCAAATCTTAAGTGAGATACAGTTATACCGCCTGATTTTTTAGAATCATAGAAGAAATATGCCTGAGCATACATATCTGTATGGTCTCCGATGATTTTGATAGCACTCTTGTTAGCACCAACAGTACCATCTGATCCTAATCCCCAGAACTTACAAGCTGTAGTTCCTTCTGGTGTAGCATCTATATCTTCAGTAACTTCTAATGAAGTATTTGTAACATCATCAACGATTCCGATTGTGAATCCGTTCTTAGGAGCATCTTGTGCTAAGTTTGCATAAACTGCAGCAATATGTCCTGGATTTGGATCTTTTGATCCTAAACCGAATCTACCACCAACAACTACTGGTGCATCTTCTATTCCGTAGAATGCATTTCTAACATCTAAGTATAATGGTTCTCCAGCAGATCCTGGTTCTTTAGTTCTATCTAAAACAGCAATTTTCTTAGCTGTCTTTGGAATAGCCGCTATTAATCTTTCATTTGAGAATGGTCTGAACAATCTTACTTTAACAACTCCGACTTTTTGTCCTTTTGCATTTAAGTAATCTACAGTTTCTTCACATACATCTGTAGCAGAACCCATAGCTACGATTACTCTGTCTGCATCTGGTGCACCATAATAATCGAAACAGTTATATTCTCTGCCAGTTAATTTAGTTATTTCAGCCATGTAACTTTCAACTACTTCTGGTAAGTTGTTGTAGAAGTTGTTTACTACTTCTCTTTCTTGGAAGTAGATATCTGCATTTTGAGCAGTTCCTCTTGTTACAGGATGATCAGGGTTCAATGCTCTTCTCTTGAAGCTGTCAACTGCTTCCCAGTCAAGCAAGCTAGCTAATTCATCATATTCTAAAACTTCAATTTTTTGAACTTCATGAGATGTTCTGAATCCATCAAAGAAGTTTAAGAATGGAACTCTTGTTTTGATAGCAGTTAAGTGTGCTACTGCTGCCAAGTCCATAACTTCTTGTACTGAACCTTCAGCTAACATTGCAAAACCAGTTTGTCTTGCAGCCATAACGTCTTGGTGATCACCAAAAATGTTAAGAGCGGAAGTAGCTAAAGCTCTAGCTGATACATGTAATACTCCTGGAAGTAATTCCCCTGAAATTTTGTACATGTTAGGAATCATAAGAAGCAAACCTTGTGAAGCTGTAAATGTTGTAGTTAAAGCTCCTGCTTGTAAAGAACCGTGAACTGCACCTGCAGCACCAGCCTCTGATTGCATTTCCATAACTTCAACTTGTCTTCCAAAAATGTTCTTTCTTCCTTGAGCAACCCATTCATCAACATTTTCTGCCATTGGCGATGAAGGAGTTATTGGGTAAATAGCTGCAACTTCAGTAAATGCATAAGCAATATGAGCTGCTGCAGCATTACCATCCATAGTTTTCATTTTTCTCATTTTATTGACCCCTCTTTCTATATTGTAAGATTATATATTTTATTATGTTTCTAAATTTTTATATAAAAACATAGAAAAAACTGTAGTTATTCAGCAAGCTTTCTTCCAAGCTCCTTTGCTGTTTCCAGATCCTCGTTTTCAGGTGATTCTTTAACTGCCAGTTCTCCGATAACATTGAATCCGTAACCAGTCATTCTTACTGACCACTCTTTCATGAATGCACCGTCATCCCAGCCGTATGATCCGAATAAAGCCAAATTCTTGCCATTGTTAGGCAATAGTTTGAATTCATTGACGAAAGGCTCCATCTCCATTTGTTCAATTCTGTTATTGTCCATGGAAGGACTTCCCAATGCAACGCTGTCTGCATCAGTAACATCAGAAACAACTGCATCTGCAACATGTTTGATTGTAACATCAGCACCTGCCTCTTTAGCTCCTTCAGCTACTGAATTAGCTAAAACCTCAACATTTCCACCATTACTCCAATAAATGATACTTACCTTTTTCATGACTAAAGCACCTCTTTATCCATGTTAAATAATTAACAATCGATTTATTTAGATTCTCTCCCTAAAACTCACATTCACTATTATATAGCAAGTAAATAATTTTGCAAGTTTCATATATATTTAAATATTAGGATTATTATCTGACTTAGCCTTATTTTAACATTCTTAGCCTTAAAATTCTACAAAATCCTTAATTATTTTGATTTTTTTGATTTTATTATAATATTTCTCCAGCTTATTTAAATTTTCTCAATTTTTAGAATTTTCACCACATTGACTTTGCTATTTCCTGATATTTTCAACTATTATATTGATAATTGATTCGACACCATTTTTCAAAGGACTTTCTTCCATCTTTTCTTTCATGGAGTTCCCCCTGTTCTTCAATTCCCTGACAGCATTCACAAAACTTTCTGCTGTTAATTCCTCTTCTTCAATAACCAGGCTGTATCCAGCTTTCCTGAATGATTCAGCATTCATTATCTGGTCCCCTCTGCTGGCCTTTCTTGACAAGGGAATCAGCAGCATCGGTTTTTTAAGTGCCAGAAATTCAAATATGGAATTTGATCCTGCCCTTGAGATTACATAGTCAGAACTTTTCATCAAATGAGGGAGTTCCTCTGACACATATTCAAATTGAGCATACCCTTTAATGCTATTAAGAGTCTTATCATAATTTCCTTTTCCGCATATGTGGATTATATTAAAGTTTTTTAACAGGGTTTTTAAATTTTCTCTCAAGGTTTCATTTATTATTTTTGACCCAAGGCTTCCTCCCATTACAAGTATAATTTCTTTATTATCATTAAATCCTGCAATTTTTTTACCTCTTTCCTTATCTCCCTTAAGAATATCCTCACGTATGGGTGCTCCGGTAAGAACCCCTTTTCCATTTTTCACATGCTCCAAACTTTCAGGGAAAGTAACACATAGCTTGCTGCAGAAAGGAGCACTTAATTTATTCGCAAGTCCTGGTGTCATATCCGATTCGTGTGCTATAACAGGTATTCCTTTTATTGATGCAGCCATTACCACTGGCACAGCAACAAACCCGCCTTTAGAAAAAACTGCATCAGGCTTCTCCTTTGACATAATCCCAAGAGCATCAAATAATCCCTTTACAACTTTAAATGGATCGGAAAAGTTTTTTATATCAAAATATCTTCTTAATTTTCCTGAACTTATAGAGTAATATTCTATCCCTTCTTTAGCTATTATTTCCTTTTCAATTCCATCTTTGCTTCCAATATATTTTATTTCAAAGCCGGCTTCCTTAAGTTTTGGAACTAAAGCTAGATTAGGAGTTACATGTCCTGCAGTTCCTCCGCCTGTCATAATTATTTTGCTCAAAAAATCATCTCCCCTTTATAACCTTTAATTAATATACATATAGG
>JBEHWK010000094.1:0-13516 GCA_040217795.1 Clostridiaceae bacterium | reverse complement strand
AAATAAGAATAATTGAAAAATTACTTTCAAAAGATATTGATTATGTAAAATTAAATAAGTTATAATTGAAGCCAAGACAATGACAACCTTTCGTGTGTATTTTTGTTTGTTAGCGCTTCAATAATAACATGAAATCGGGGGTCATTGTTTTTTGTTGTAAAAAAACTCTGTAATCTTTGATATATAAAGAAAAAAACAAAAAAATAGTGTGAAAAACTTTACACTAACGAGGGTCAAGGGGAGATGTTTCTATGAAATATCCTGTTTCACCTAAAGATCCGTAGACCTCGTCGGTGGAAACCTGGTGATATCTTACTCCAGGTTTCCAGCCAGCTTCTCTTTCCCATGCATTTTTAGCACAATTCAACAGGATAAGCGTTCCTGTTACATTTGTCTTAACAAATATTCCTGGTTCCTTTATGCTTCTATCCACATGGGATTCAGCTGCAAAGTTTATAACATAATCAATATCGTATTTCTCAAATAATGATGAAACTAATTCTTTATCACAGATGTCCCCGTGAATAAAGATGTGATTCGTATTACCTTCAAGAGACTTAAGGTTTTGTATGTTCCCAGCATAGGTTAATTTATCCAGATTTATGATTTTAATGTCATCATATTTGTTTAACATATATAATACAAAATTTGAACCTATAAATCCAGCTCCGCCTGTTATTAAGTAAGTTTTCACCAGTTTCTCTCCTTTATATTCAAATAATATGGCTGCTTCTTTGAACTGACTTTTATTTTCAGCAGTCAGAAGAACATTTTACCACCTTTTGAAATCAGGTGATTCTTTTCTTAAGGATACAGCAAGATCATAAGCAGATTTTTGATTTCCCTTTACAAGTTCTATCAAATTTTCCTGCTCGCACTCCTCAGCTATAGCCTGAAGATATTTGCCATATCCTGTCTTAAGCAAAGGCTTGGACAATTCAAGAATGTCCTCCTTACTTATCCAACCTTTTCTGTAGGCTATCTCTTCAAGGCATGCAATATATGTCCCCTGGGTATTCTGTACAGCCTCTACAAAGTTTGAAGCCTTAAGCATTGATGAGTGGGTTCCTGTATCCAGCCATGCCAGCCCTCTTCCAAGAAGCTGCACTTTAAGAGAGCCCTCTTTCAGATAAAGTCTGTTTAAATCAGTTATCTCCAGTTCGCCTCTTTCAGAAGGAGCCAGATTTTTAGCTTTCTCCACCACTGTGTTGTCATAAAAGTAAAGTCCCGGAACAGCGTATCTTGATTTAGGATGCTCCGGCTTTTCTTCCAAAGATAAAACATTTCCTTTTGAGTCAAATTCCACAACTCCAAAATCTTTAGGGTTCTGAACATAATAGCCGAATACAACAGCACCTTTTTCAAGCATTGAAGCATTATTCAGACTGTCACTGAAGCCCTGACCGTAGAAAATATTATCCCCCAGTATCATAGCAACAGCATCATTTCCTATAAAATCCTCACCTATAATAAATGCCTCTGCAAGACCGTTGGGAGCTTCCTGTGAGGCATAACTGATATTCAGTCCAAGAGTAGATCCGTCTTTGAACAAATCCTTAAAATCAGGCAAATCACGTTCCGTTGATATTATCAGTATATCCCTGATTCCAGCCAGCATTAATACTGACATGGGATAATATATCATAGGCTTGTCATAAATCGGAACAATTTGTTTGGATATGGTCTTAGTTACAGGATAAAGCCTTGTTCCTGAGCCGCCTGCAAGTAGAATACCTTTCATTGAATTCTCATTCCCTTCTGAAATATAAAATTTATTATATATTAATATGTAATATAACCCAATATATTACAATTGAGTGCAAATTAATCCTATGCTTATATATAAAATTGAATACATAAACTCCAATTACAATAGTTCTATTAATTTACAATAGGGAGTATTATATAAAAGTAATTCCAATAAATGGACGTTGCCGGCAACTGTTAAGAAAAAGGAGAGAAAATATGAAAGTAGCAATAATGCAGCCGTACTTTTTACCATATCTGGGTTATTTCAGCCTGATAAAACAAACGGATAGGTTTATATTGATTGATACAGTTCAGTTTATAAAGCAGGGGTGGATTGAAAGAAATAGAATATGGAAGCCTGAAAGTGAGTGGAAGTATATAGCAGTTCCTTTGACAAAGCATCATCGGGATACAAAAATAAAAGACATTACTATCAATAATACATCAGACTGGAAAAAAGCAACCTTTTGCCAGCTGGAACCTTATAAAAAGTCAGCAGCTTTCTATAAGGATACAATAGATGTTTTAACAAATGCATTAGCCTTAGATACAGATAGCATTGTAAAGCTGAATGAGCATGTTCTGAGAGTAATCTGTAATTATATTGGTATAAATTTTAACTCAGACATTTTTTCGGAGATGAATATTGAAATAGAAAAAGTAAATGCATCTGATGAATGGGCACTAAATATATGTAAAGCATTAGGGAATGTTAAGGAATATTGGAATCCGCCTCTGGGAGCAGGCTTTTACAATCGTGAAAAGTATGAGAAAGCAGGTATTGATATCAGGTTTTTAAAGATAAATCTTAGGGAATATCCACAGGGACGTTCTGAATTTCAACCGGGATTATCTATCGTGGATGCGATGATGTTTAATGAACCAGAAAAAATAAATAAAATGTTAGATGATTACGAGTTGATTTAGGGGGCTGTGGATATGAAAGAAATAGGGGGATATTTTGAGCTGGAGCAGCTTATAAGCAATGAATATCATAAAAATCTCGTACCGCTGAATACTGGAAGAAATGCACTTATATATCTGATAAAAGCCAGGGGGATAAAGAAACTCTATATTCCATACTTTCTATGCGGCGTAGTAAGAGATAGCCTCATTAAAAATAATTATGCCTTTGAGTATTACAGCATAGATAATAATTTTATGCCTGTGTTTCATAAAGAACTTGGCAATAATGAGTATTTATATGTTGTTAATTACTACGGTCAATTGACAAATGATAAAGTTATTTATTTGAAGCAGCAATACGGCCAAGTTATTATTGATAACACTCAGGGATTTTTCCAAAAACCTGTTAAGGGAGTAGATACCATATATAGCTGCAGGAAGTTTTTTGGCGTGCCGGATGGGGCATATCTTTCCACAGATGTTCAAATTAAAGAGGACTTAGAGAGAGATGTTTCTAAAGATAGAATGACACATATTTTAGGGCGGTATGAAGGTACAGGGGCAGAATACTATAGGGATTATAAAAATAATACTGAGGCTTTTAAGTCAGAACCTCTTAAATCTATGTCAAAACTTACACATAATATTCTGGGAGCAATTGATTATGAAAGAACTTGTGAAATTAGAAATAAAAATTACTCTTATTTAGAGAGTAAGCTTGGGACATATAACAAATTAAAACTAAAGACACCGATAGGGCCTTTTGCATACCCATTTCATATAGAAAATGGTATTGAAATCAGGAAGGAATTAGCAAAGAAAAAAATATATGTACCGCTGCTGTGGCCCAATGTTCTCAGTGATGCACCGGAAATCAGCATAGAATATAATTACGCAGCCAATATTTTGCCATTACCTTGTGATCAGAGGTATGGGGCGGCGGATATGGAGTATATTGAAGAGGAGTTGAGAAGGTTTGAATCAGGTAGTGAATGTTTTAATATTTCCTGCAGGATCAGTGAGTGCAATAAACATATATGATTCATTAAAGTATAACCTGAATTTCAATGTTTTCGGGGCATCTGCAAAGGCAGATCATGCTGAATTTATATATCCTGAAGGAAAACTGTTTTTAGGTAATCTGTTTATTACACAAAAGGATTTTATTGATGAGTTTAATAAAGTAATAGAGAAGTTCAAAATTGATTATATTATACCGACTCACGATACAGTCGCATTATTCTTAGCCAGGCACTGCAGGAGTATTAAGGCTGAATTAATATGCTCACCCTATAAAACAGCGAAAATAGCAGAAAATAAAAAATTAACATATGAGTGTTTAAAAGACCTATATTTCTATCCAAAGGTATATAACAGTATTAATGAAATAACAAATTATCCTGTCTTTTTAAAACCGTATGTTGGAGCCGGCGGAAAAGGGACATACCTTGTTAACAGCAAAGAAGATTTGAAAGTAATATTAAAAAAGAATCCAGATTTGCTGATATCAGAATACCTGCCTGGAAAGGAGTATACAATTGACTGTTTTACAAATAAAGATGGTGAGTTGTTATTTGCCGGTGCCCGTACAAGAGAGCGTATAACAATAGGGATTACATTCCATTCAGTCAGGACAGAGTTTAACAGTGACCTTCAAAGCATCGCTGAAGAATTGAATAATAAGTTTAAATTCCGTGGAGCCTGGTTTTTTCAGGTTAAGGAAGATGGCTTTGGAAATCTGAAGCTTATGGAGTTTTCTGTGAGGCAGGCAGGAACTATGGCTTTTTACAGACAGCTTGGAGTAAATTTTGCAGCTTTGTCAGTGTTTGATGCTATGGGGCAGGATTTAAGAGTTGTTTTTAATGATTATAAACTGATTCTTGATAGGACTGTTAAAAGCAGCTATCGTCTTGACTATCAGTATGAGATATTATATATCGATTTAGATGAAACTCTTATTGTAAATGGTAATGTCAATACAGACCTGATGAAATTAATTTATCAAAGTGTTAACTCAAATAAAAAAATTGTCTTATTAACCAAGCATCCTTACGTTTTAGATGAGTCATTAAGGAAACACCGTATAAACAAAGATTTATTTGATGAAATAATATTGCTTGAACCTGAAAAGGAAAAGGCAGAATATATAGCTAAGTCAAATGCTGTTTTTATAGATAATTCTTTTGCAGAAAGAATTTTAGTGAAAGAAATATGCAATATACCCGTATTTGATGTAGATGCAGTAGAATGTTTAATTGACTCAAGTGCAATTTAAGATATAGAAGACGGCACCAGGGTTTTTATAAATTGAGGGGTGTAAAAGGATGGATGAAATTTTAGTTAGTATAAATTGTATCACCTATAATCATGAAAAATATATTTCAGAAGCAATTGACAGCTTTATGATGCAAAGGACTAATTTTAATTTTGAAGTACTTATTCATGATGATGCATCAACTGACAGGACATCAGATATAGTTATGGAATATCAAAAAAAATATCCGGATATTATTAAACCGATAATTCAAAAGGAAAACCAATATTCTCAAGGAAAAAGATTATTAGGTTTCAGATATAACTTTACAAGGGCAATGGGAAAATATATTGCTGTATGTGAAGGGGATGATTATTGGACAGATCCATTTAAATTACAGAAGCAGGTTGATTATATGGAAAATCATCATGATTGCAGTATGTGTTTTCATGCCGCTGAGTTAGTGAATGTTGGAAGAAGAAGGATAGGTGCAGTTAAGCCCTATAACCATGATTGTGTTTCATCTACAGAGGACATTATTTCAGGCGGAGGTGGGTTTATAGCAACAGCTTCAATATTATACAGAAAAAATGTTATGGATAATCCCCCGGATTTTTTTATAAATGCACCTGTAGGGGATTATGCATTACAGATTTTAACCTCAACCCAAGATTATGCCTATTATATTGATGAATTTATGTCGGCGTATAGAATTGGAGTTGAAGGCTCATGGACAACCAATAATCTTCTACACAAAAATAATGAGGAAATTGTGAAAAGATGCAACGGACAAGTATATATGTTAAATTCTTTTAATATATATTCAAATGAAAAGTATTCTGAGGCTGTAGAAAAAAGAATACTGAGATATGAGTTTCAAGTGGAGAGAATTGAGAACAACATAAAAGGAATAAAAAGTATAAAATATAAAACAATTTATAATTCTTTGGGAATAATACAAAAAATAGAAATTTATCTCCAGTGCTATTTACCATTCATATATAGGAAACTATCCTATATTAAAAGATATATCAAGAAAATTCTCATATCAAATATAAAATTAGGAGCTTAAAGATGAGGGAAGAAAGTTCATTAAAGAAAAAAACAGTAGCTGGATTCTTTTGGAGTATGTCAGATTTAATTGCATGTCACGGAATACAATTTATAATTCAGATAGTTCTTGCAAGGATTTTACTGCCTAAAGATTTTGGGATTATAGGTATGATAACAGTATTTATTGCAGTGTCTCAGTCTTTTGTAGACAGCGGTTTTACTACTGCTTTAATTAGGGAAAAGGATCCAAGCCAGGAAGATTATTCAACAGCATTCTATTTTAATCTTGTTATGGCTTTCGTAATGTATATAATATTATTTTTCTCAGCAGGTGCAATCAGCAGTTTTTTTAATGAACCTCAGCTTACAGCTATATTGAGGGTACTTGCATTAGTTCTTATTATAAGCTCTTTTGGTTTAATTCAAAGAGTTATGCTTACTAAAAATATAAATTTTAAGACACAGACTAAAATAAATGTAATCTCATCAATTGTATCAGGTATAATTGCAATTATTTTTGCCTGTACTGGTTTTGGTGTGTGGAGCCTTGTTGTCAGAACTCTAGCTATGCAGCTGGTTCAGTCTGTATTATTGTGCAGGTACAATGGATGGATGCCGTCTTTAGTTTTTAGTATAAGTTCGTTTAAAAGATTTTTCGGTTTTGGGTGGAAATTGCTGGCATCAGGGCTGATGGATACATTATATAACAATTTATATTATTTAATTATTGGTAAAGCATTTTCTGCAACAGACCTTGGTTATTATTCAAATGCACAGAAGGCGAGAGATACGGCTTCTCAATCTTTATCAACTTCAGTACAGAAGGTTGCATACCCTGTTTTAAGCAGTATAAAAGAAGATGAAAGCAGATTGCGGGAAGGATACAGGAAGATTATAAAGACATCTGTTTATATAAGCTTTCCGTTAATGATAGGATTAGCTTCAGCAGCAAATCCCCTTATCAGATTAATATTCGGGGCAAAATGGATAAATTCTATTGGGTATTTTCAAGTATTATGTTTTTCAGGAATGTTATATCCTCTTCATGCAGTTAACTTAAACATATTGAAGGTAAAAGGCAGATCAGACTTATTCCTTGGGCTGGAAATAGCCAAGAAGGCGGTAGGTTTAGTGTTTATAGCAATAGTTATGTATTTTAAACTGGGAATTATGGGATTGGTCTGGGCATCAGTCATTAACTCACATGTTTCTTATTTCTTAAATTCACATTATTCAGCTGAATTGCTTGACTATTCAACATTTGAGCAAATTAAGGATGTGGCCCCTTCTTATATTGTGGCTGTTATCATGGGATTAGCAGTATATTTGAGTGGAGAAGTGCTTCCAGTCAGCAATTTAGTTAAATTATTTTTACAGGTTATTATGGGTGCAGCAATGTATGCAGGTATGAGTAAAATTGCAGGAATAAAAGAAATGGATACTGTATATGAGCTGCTAAACTCAATATTAAAAAAAGCAAAGCTTAAAAGTGCAGAGATTAATTAATATATTTTAAAAATAAATTAATCTGGAGGGGGATACTATTGAAAAAAATACTGTTGTTAGGTGGTTCAAGCCAACAGATACCAGCCATTGAATATGCAAAAAAGAAAGGGTATTACACGGTGTTGTGCGATTACTTACCTGATAATCCTGGACAATATTTTGCAGATAAATTCTATTGTGTAAGTACTACAGACAGCAAAGCTGTACTTGAGGTTGCACAAAAAGAAAATGTAGATGGTGTAGCGGCATATGCATCTGACCCAGCAGCACCTACAGCAGCATTTGTTGCGGAGAGAGTCGGGCTTCCGACTAATTCATATAAATCTGTTGAAATATTAGCCTTTAAAGATAAGTTTCGTAAATTTTTAAAAGAAAATAATTTTAATTGTCCTAAATCAGATAACTTTTATGATTTAAAGAAAGCCAAAGGGGCTTTAAAAAAGTTTACCTTCCCTGTTATGGTTAAACCCGTTGATTCATCAGGCAGTAAAGGTGTGAAAAAGATTTATTCCACTACTGAGCTTGAAGAGGCTTTTAATACAGCAATGTCATTATCCAGATCAAAGAACGTAATTATTGAGGAATTCATTGAGAAAGGCCACAAGTATATGATAGGAGGAGATTGTTTTATAATTAACGGTAAGGTAGAATTCTGGGGATTATTAAACTGCCACAGAGACGATCAGGTTAATGAACTGGTGCCCGTAGGAAAAAGTTATCCTTTAATGATCAGCAATGAAAAAACAGAAGAGATACATCAGACTGTCCAACGGGTAGTTGATTTGTTAGACATAAAATTTGGCGGATTTAATCTTGAACTGATGTTTGACAATACTGATAAACTGTATTTAATTGAGATGGGACCGCGTAATGGGGGAAATATGATTCCGGATCTGCTCAATATGATTACAGGAGTAGATCTTGTAGCAGCTACAGTTGAAGCGGCACTGGGAAATAATAATATACAATTAGGTCATGGCCACCAGCAGGTATGTTATGCAACACATAATATGCATGCCAGGAGGAATGGCATATTTAAAGGCATTGAGTTTGGCAGTAAGTTACAAAAGTGTATTACTAAAAAAATTACTTATAAGAAGCCAGGGGATACTGTTGAATTCTTTGATGGAGCTAATAAGGCAATAGGGATTGTTTTTATGAAGTTTTCCTCAGTGGGAGAGATGTTAGACGTTATTGATAATATTAATAAACTTATTGATGTAATAGTTGAGTAGGCATCATTAATAAAAGGGACTTAATTGTAAACAGATAAATAAATAGGGGGAGTAAAATGAATAGTCAAATTCAGGTAACACGTTCTTCAATGCCGGATTTTGAGGAGTATGCAGAAGAAATTAAAGATTTATGGAACAGCCATTGGCTTACTAACACGGGTATAAAACATAAACAATTAGAAACAGCGCTGCTGCAGTACTTAAACACTCCAAATATTACGATTTTTACAAATGGACATCTTGCCCTTGAGTATGCAATAGCGGTTTTTAATCTTACCGGTGAAGTTATCACAACTCCTTTAACATTTGCATCTACAACCCATGCTATTGTAAGAAATGGACTACAACCGGTATTTTGCGATATTAACCCGGATGATTATACTATAGATGTGGATAAGCTGGAGAGTTTAATAACAGAAAAGACCTCTGCTATTATTCCTGTTCATGTTTACGGAAACATCTGTAATGTTAAGGAGATTGAAAGAATAGCCAGGAAGTATGACCTTACGGTTATTTATGATGCTGCTCATGCTTTTGGCGCTGCGTTGGATGGCATAAGCGTTGCTAATTTTGGGGATGCTTCCATGTTCAGCTTCCACGCTACAAAGGTATTCAATACTATTGAAGGGGGAGCAATAACTTATAAGGATAAAAGTTTATCTGGAAAACTACAATGTATACAGAATTTTGGGATTACCGGACCAGAGTCTGTGGACTATGTAGGAGGAAATGCCAAGATGAACGAGTTCCAGGCTGCAATGGGGATCTGTAACCTTCGCCATCTTAATGGAGAGGTAGAAAAGAGAAGAGCTGTAGTGGAAAGATATGTTGAAAGATTAATTTTCACTGATGGAATCAAGTTATGTAAGCCTCAGGCAGGAGTAAAGAGTAATTATGCATATTTTCCGGTAGTATTTGAGGGTTATAAGTTAAGCCGCGACCATATATTTGAAAAGTTAAAAGAAGACAATATAACTGCCCGTAAATATTTCTATCCACTCACCAGCAGTTTTCAGTGTTATAAAGATAGATTTGGTGTTGATAAAACACCGGTTGCAAAATATATATCAGACAGGGTACTGACATTACCCCTTTATGCTGATTTATCTTTGGAAGATGTAGATCGTATATGTGATATTATACTAAGCTAATGTAAAAGATTATGTGCAAATTATATTTGAAGTTTATGGGGTACAGTAATAGCATAAGTATATAGGTTAAGAATAAAGAAGATAAATGAATTAAACCATATAAGAAGGTGCGAAACGTATGAAATTTACCAGGGGTAAGAAATTAATAGCTGCATCAGTATTGGTATTTGGCATAATTTTAGCTTTTTTCATTACCACTAGAAAAAGCAGTGGAGAAGTAAAGAATGTTATTGTCATGATCAGTGACGGGTGTGGATATAACCAGATTCAGGCAGCTGATTATTATCAATATGGCGAAACCGGTGCTCAGGTATACGAGAAATTTCCATTATTATTGGGAGTGAGCACTTATCCATACGGCGGCAGTTATGACAGCGTAAGTTCATGGAGCAGCTTTAATTATCCAAAGAACAAACCTACAGATTCTGCTGCAGCATCAACAGCCATGGCTACTGGGATTAAAAGTTATAATGCTGCCATAGGTGTAGACATAAATAAACAAAGTGTTAAAAATATTTCGGAATACTTTGAGGAACAGAAAAAGTCCACAGGAGTGGTTACCACTGTACAATTAAGCAATGCTACGCCGGCAGGATTCGTAGCACATAATACAGACAGAAATAATTACTCTGATATTGCTAAGGAAATGATTTTATCAAGCAAGACTAATGTAATCATGGGAGCAGGAAATCCTGATTATGATGACAATGGCAATTTCAACAAAGACCCCGTATCTTCAGATTACAAATATGTAGGAGGAAAAGAGGTTTGGGAGAAGTTAGTCAGCGGAACACTGAAAGATGTTGCTGATTCAAATGGAGACGGAAAAGCGGATCCATGGACGCTTATTGAAAGCAAGGATGAATTTCTGAAACTTTCTACAGGCAAAACTCCAGACAGAGTAATAGGGGTGCCGCAAGTGCATACTACATTACAGCAGGCCAGAGAAGGGGATAGTAAGGCAGATTCATTTAAGATAGCCCTAAATAATAATGTTCCTTCCCTTGCCGAAATGTCAAAGGCGGCTCTTAACGTATTAGACAATAATAAAAAAGGGTTCTTTCTAATGATAGAAGGTGGAGCCGTGGATTGGGCAGGACATGCTAATCAAAGCGGAAGGCTCATTGAAGAGGAGATAGATTTCAATAAAGCAGTTGAGGCGGTGGATGACTGGGTTCAGCAAAATAGTAATTGGAAAGAAACAGTCCTTATTGTGACAGGAGATCATGAAACCGGATATCTTACAGGTTCAGGCTCAAATCCTTACTGGATACCAATTAAAAATAATGGAGCAGGAAATATGCCGGGAATGCAGTGGAACAGCACTAAACATACCAACAGCATAATACCATTGTTTGTTAAAGGAGATGCTGCTGAGTTGTTAAAAGATTATGCAGATGAAACAGACAGCACCAGGGGTCAATATATAGATAATACTGAAATAGCAGAGTTTATTAAGAAGATTATAAATGTAAATTAATAAATACAGGGGAGTTTTATGAGAGATAGAAAAGTTATCGTTTTAATTTTATTTGCGCTAGTTCTGGCAGCCGTAGGAATTATGGTTTTATTTGGCTGGAGAATCTCTGCATTTAGAAATGATTTAAATGATACTATTAGTTCTGAAGCCAGTACTGAATCAAAAAATCAGGTTGAGAAATATGAATCAAAATTGCCGGGATATACATTCACAAATACAGTTAATGGAGTAGATACTGTGATTTATCTTCCCCAAACCTATAACGATAAGGTGAAAAATAAATATGTAATATATGTTCATGGTGCAAATAGAACAGCAACCTACATCTCATCTGAAAAATGCGGGGATCTCCTTTCAAAATTATTAACTGATGGATTTGTTGTAATTGCTACAACAGGAGCAACTAAAAACAGCTGGGGAAATCCTCAGTCATCAATAGATATACAGGACCTGATTAATTACTATAAACCTACGTATAATCTAGAGGAGAAACCATACGTATTTATGCAGTCAATGGGGGGCATAGTTACAATGAATGCTGTGGCTAAAGGATATTTAACTCCAAAAGCAATAGCTGGTGTATTCCCCGCATTAAATTTAAGAGACATGTATGATAATGGGTGGGAGTGGCAAATCAGGAATGCGTATGGATTTACAAATAAATGGGAATATAACGGTAAAACAGCAGGGTGCGATCCAATGTTATCAGACTTCACAAAATATAAAGATATACCTTTCTATATTTTATCCTCCTATAGTGATACAGTAGTTTCAACCATAAGGAACAGGGATTTGTTTAAGGCCAAGCTATTGACTGCCGGGGGAAGCATAACAACAGTGGATACCAAAGGTGAACATACAGATTTATCAAACTATCAGTCAGATAATATAATAAAATTCTTTAATGAGCATTAGAAACAAAAACTCAGGGGGATGTTACAAAACTAATTAATCAGTTTTGTAACATCCCCTTGTTGTAATATATGAATACTACTCCTCAGCTGATTGTAATTTTATTATCTTTGAAGTTTCATAAGATAGTTGTCTGCCTATTCTCATGGAAGGTAATTCAATGTATCTATAGCTTATGCATGCAATTAAGATACATACAAACGGTGCAGCAATAAATGGTATTTCTATTGGAATTATCCTGCTTAAAACAGTAGTTGTCACCATAATCACCGGAACATGGACCAAATAAATGCTGTAGGATATTTTACCGAAAAACAGTAATGGTTTTACACACAAAAGCTCCTGCGCTTTTTCAGATGATAATACAACCATAAATAACAAGGCGAATCCTGCACCGCATATGAAATCCTGTATCAGCATTCTGTTTAAGCTGAGTATATATAACCATTTGTTATTTATCATTATGAGCGATAATATAAACAAAAGTATTCCATGTTTTTTTAATAAAGTATTTTCTGATATTCTGCTTCTGCATTTTGATAGAATTGCCCCCAATATGAAAAATACACCATAATAAAGGCTGTCATTAAAGTAACCGGCTATATCTTTCAATACAGCATTGCTTATATATCTGACTAAAGTTCCCATTATGAAAAACACGGCAGCATTAGCAGCTAAAGCAATTATTGATGCTTTAATCCAGTTGTATCTTTTTATGACAATCATGATAAGAGGGAACAGTATGGATAGTTTCATTTCTATATAGAGTGTCCATACGACTCCATTTACATTAAAGGTATCAGAATTTATCATTAATATATATGAAATAATTGATTCAATTGAAACTGGATGATCCCATCTTTTATTATAGGTATCACTTAAGCCCTGAATGCTATTATAGTGCATAAATGCAATTGCTATTATTACAGACAATGTCATTATAATGATATAGGGCAAGTATATTCTGAAAAAACGCTTTATTATATAACTTTTATATGGAAGTTCTTTATTTTCAAGATATGGTATTGATAACACAAAGCCGCTCAGCACGAAGAATAACAATACAGCTTCTTTCCCAGCCCATACTGTGTGTAAAGGTGTCATTGTAAATGCTTTAATTAAACCATTGGAATATTGGTTATTATAATAAGCCATATAGAAAAGATTAAACGATACTAAACAGTGAAATACCACAACAACCAGAGATGCTATTCCTCTTAAAGAATCAAGATAGTTTATTCTTTTTGTTTCCATATAAATCTCCCTTTTT
>JBEHWK010000093.1:0-14134 GCA_040217795.1 Clostridiaceae bacterium | reverse complement strand
TAAGCTTATTATCGGGGCCAGAAGCGCCATATTTCTCCCCTTTAATGATTTAGGGCTCATAGTTGTTGATGAGGAGCATGAAGGCACCTATAAATCTGAACAGAATCCAAAGTATCAGACTAAGGAAGTTGCGGAATTCCTTAGTGAGATATCAGGCTGCAAAGTTGTATTTGCTTCAGCAACTCCCTCTGTTGAAAGCTATTATAATGCACTGAATGGAAAATACAGATTAATAGAGCTGAAGAACAGGGTGAAAAACAGACCTATGCCGGAAATGAAAATAATAGATATGAGGATAGAGCTGGAGAACAATAATAGAAGCATGTTTTCAAGGGAATTATATAGGAAACTGGCTGAAAATCTGAATAAGAAAGAACAGAGTATCATATTTCTGAACAGAAGAGGCTTTTCAACTTTCGTATCCTGCAGAAAATGCGGATATGTCTATAAATGCCCCCACTGTGACATATCCCTGACCTATCACAGCAACGGATATATGGTCTGCCACTACTGCGGTGCTGCAAAGAGGGCAGAAAAGTTATGTCCTGAATGCGGCAGCAAATACATTAAACATTTCGGAGCCGGCACAGAGAAGGTTGAAGAAGAACTGAAAAGATTATTTCCCCAGGCAAGAATTCTCAGAATGGATGTTGATACAACCCGAAACAAAGAATCCTACGAAAAAATATATACCAGTTTTAAAAACGGTGAGGCGGATATTTTAGTAGGAACTCAAATGATTTCCAAGGGTCTTGATTTTCCCAATGTTACACTGGTGGGTGTGGTTGCTGCAGATACATCCCTGAACCTTCCCGACTACAGATCAGGAGAGAGGACATACCAGCTTATCACCCAGGTTGCAGGCAGGGCCGGGAGAGGGGATTTAAAAGGTGAAGTAATAATACAGAGTTATACACCAGACCACTATTCTTTGATCAATGCGGTCAATGAGGATTATTCAAGCCTGTATATAGAAGAGATCAGGGGAAGGGAACTATTAAATTATCCTCCCTTCGGAAAGATTTTGCTGATTCAGTGTTCTTCAAAAAATGAAGGATTGTTGAAATCGTTCATGAAGGATATGTATAATGAAGTAGAAAAATATGTTGATAAATCCAAAGTTGATGTCCTGGGACCAAGTCCATGTATAATTGGTAAAATAAAAGAAAATTACAGATGGCAGCTGGTCTTCAAGGGGGAGTTTGAACTGGATTTCTGCAGAAAAATAAAAGATAGGGTTTATCAATTGACGTCAAATGTATATAATGATATAAAGGTATCTATTGATATTAACCCAAACAGTTTAATTTAGGAGGCAAAAATGGCAATTAGAACTTTAAGGATAAATAATGATGAGCTGCTTAGAAAAAAAAGCAGAGTCGTAGATGAAATAAATGACAGGATTTTAATCTTGATAAAGGACATGTTTGAAACCATGTATGCAAATAACGGGGTGGGATTGGCAGCTCCTCAGGTGGGAATACTGAAAAAGATTTTTGTTGTGGATACCGGAGAGAATCCTCTGGTTTTCATAAACCCGGAGATACTGGAGTCGGACGGAAGTCAGACAGATACGGAAGGATGCTTATCTTTACCTAACAGGCAGGAACTTGTTGAAAGGCCAAATAAAGTTAAGGTAAAAGCTTTAAATCAGAAGGGTGAAGAATTCATCCTGGAAGCTCAGGAGCTTTTGGCAAGGGCAATATGCCATGAGAATGATCATTTATACGGCGTACTTTTTATAGACAAAATTAAAAAGCAGCAGGAGGGTTAGAATGAATATTATTTTTATGGGAACTCCTGAATTTGCAGTTCCCTCATTACAAGCATTAGTCAATAAACATAATGTTCAGGCAGTTTTTACTCAGCCTGACAGACCAAAGGGCAGAGGCAAAAAATTAGCTATGTCCCCAGTAAAGGAAGAGGCTTTAAAACACAATATCAGGGTATTCCAGCCGGAAAAGCTTAAAAATGATCCGGAAGCAATACAATTTCTGAAGGATTCCAATCCTGACTTCATTATAGTTGTAGCATATGGACAAATACTTACGAAAGAAGTTTTAGATGTTCCGAAATTCGCATGCATTAACTTACATGCTTCTCTGCTGCCGAAGTTCAGAGGTGCTGCACCTATAAATTTCGCAGTATTGAAGGGAGAAGAATATTCAGGGAATACCACAATGCTGATGGATGTGGGATTGGACACTGGAGATATGCTTCTTAAGGATCAGGTTAAGATAGAAGAGAATATGACAGCAGGGGAACTGCATGATATTTTAATGGCCAGAGGAGCAGACCTGCTCATTGAGACAATTGATAAATTTTCAGAGGGAAAGATTGTTCCGGAGAAACAGGATGAATCTCAAACATCTTATGCATCAATGCTGAACAAGGATTTGGCGGAAATCCAGTGGAGCAAAAGCTCGTCAGATATCCACAATATGATAAGAGGTTTAAATCCATGGCCAATAGCATATACTTCTTACAATAATCAGAATATGAAAATTTATGAGAGTATCGTTATAGACAAAAACACAGTTAATGATAAACCTGGATTGATTACGAAAGTAACAAAGGACGGCATTGAAGTTAACTGCGGAACAGGAGCGGTGCTTATAAAAAAAGTACAGTTCCCGAATGGAAAACCTCTTACTATCGAACAATATATTAATGGGAATGAAATTGAAGTTAATACTATATTAGGAATTTAGGGGTGATTTATATGTTTTTTGATCCTACCATGATTATTTTACTGCCCGGGATTATTCTTGCACTTTGGGCTCAGGGATTAGTTTCCTCGACATTCAATAAATATAAGAATGTACGAAGCTTCAGCGGAATGACCGGGGCTGAGGTTGCAAGGAGTCTTTTGGACTCAGCAGGATTATTCGATGTTGCCATTGAGCCTGTAAGAGGATCCCTGACTGACCACTACAATCCAAGAACAAGGGTATTAGGTCTTTCAACGGATGTATACGGCAGCACATCCGTGGCTGCAATAGGAGTTGCTGCCCATGAGGTAGGCCACGCTATTCAGCATAATAAGAAATATGCACCATTGCTTATTAGAAATGCTATAGTTCCTATTGCTAATATCGGTAATTACTTTTCATGGATACTGCTGATGATAGGTATATTATTTGCCATAAGCAACTTTATCTACATCGGAATATTATTTTTCCTGGGTGTTGTAATATTCCAGCTTATTACACTTCCTGTAGAATTTGATGCATCAAAGAGAGCCATGAGTGAACTTGAGAGCAGAAATATTCTCATAGGAGACGAAGTGAAAGGTGCAAAGAAGGTTCTTAAGGCAGCCTCTATGACATATGTAGCTGCAGCTGCTACAGCAGTTCTGCAGTTAATCAGACTTATTACAATCGCAAGCCGATTTGATGACAGGAGTTAATATGAACAGCAGAAAATTAGCAATACATGTACTTGATTCGGTATTAAATAATGGAGCCTACTCAAATGTAGCCTTAAATAATGCATTGAGAGCTTCTGATTTAAACATGAAGGATAAAGCCTTAGCTACGGAAATTGTATATGGAACAATTAAATATAAGCAATCCATAGATGACATAATATCTTTATATGTAAGAGATATTTCCCTGATAAATAAGGAAATAATAAACATATTGAGAAGTGCAGTATATCAGATAAAATATCTTGATAAGATTCCTCCTTATGCTGCGGTGAATGAAGCAGTTGATATTTCCAAAAAGCAGTCTGTAGGGGCTTCAAAATTTGTAAATGGAGTTCTGAGGAACTTTCTGAGAAATAAAGACAGGGAACCTGTTTTTAAGGATGAAATTTCTAAAATTGCATTTAAATATTCCTTCCCCAAATGGATGGTAAAATCTTTTATTGCCCAGTACGGCGAGGAAAAAACCATGGAGATTCTTGAGGGCTTAAATAAAACCCCTAAGGTTACTGTAAGGGTCAATGCTCTTAAAGCATCTTTTGAAGATGTTTTTGAGGAACTTGAAAATGAAGGGTATGACATTTCTGAAGGATATGCTTCTCCGGATGCAATCATAATAGACAGAGGTAGTTCCATTGAGGAAAACCCTGCCTTTAAGGAAGGTAAGATAATAGTTCAGGATGAAAGTGCCATGCTTGTAGCACCTATATTGGATTTAGAGGAAAACTCCATTGCTGCAGATATTTGTGCTGCTCCGGGAGGAAAGTCCACTCATATGGCTGAGATTATGAATAACAAGGGAAAGGTATTTTCCTTTGATCTTCATGCCAATAAGCTTTCACGTATTGAGGACAATGCACGAAGATTAGGAATTGATATTATACAGACTGAAGCACAGGATGCCACAATCTTCAATGAGTCTCTGGAAAATTCTTTTGACAGGATATTGCTTGATGTTCCATGCTCAGGATTAGGGATAATAAGAAAGAAACCGGAAATTAAATGGCAAAAGGATTTAAAATCCTTGAAGGAAATTCAGGAAATCCAGAAGAAGATTCTTGATAACACATGGAAATATCTGAAAAATGGCGGCATAATGGTATATTCCACATGTACATTAAATAAAAATGAAAATGAAGAAATTGTCAGATATTTATTAACAAATAATAAAGATTGCGAAGTTAACAAAATATATATTGGTAATTTACCTAATTTTTCATATAATAAAGATGGAACCTTGACAATTTTACCAAATGAATACATGGACGGATTTTTCATTGCGAAACTTACAAAAAGGCAGGTGGAATAATGAAAAACCTATTGGATTTAAATTTGGATGAACTGAAGGATGAACTGGTTTCAATTGGCGAGAGCGCCTTCAGAGCTAAACAGATTTTCAGCTGGATATATAAAGGAGTATTTGATTTTAATGGAATGAAGAATATTCCTAAGAGTTTAAGCAGTAAGCTGCAGGAGCATTTCTTTGTGGGAGTTCCTGAAGTTTTAGAGGAATTTGTCTCTGGAGACGGCACCAGAAAACTTCTGGTATCTCTTCAGGATGGGAACCTCATTGAGTGTGTAATAATGAAATATCTGCATGGAAATACAATTTGTATTTCAACACAGGTAGGCTGCAGGATGGGGTGCAAATTTTGTGCTTCAACACTGGGAGGAGTTGTTAGAAACATCACTCCAGGGGAAATGATAGGGCAGATACTTTTAGCTCAGAAAATAATGGGAGAACGTATCTCAAATGTTGTTCTCATGGGTAGTGGAGAGCCTTTAGACAACTTTGACAATGTCATGAAGTTCCTGGAACTGGTAAATGCTGAATATGGATTGAATATAGGTCAAAGACATATTACTCTTTCTACTTGCGGAATTGTACCTAAAATTTATGAATTGGCGGATAAGAATTTAAGTATTACTTTAGCTATTTCTCTTCACGCTTTTTCAGATGAAAAAAGAAGAGAAATAATGCCTATTGCAAATAAGTACTCAATAAAAGAGATATTGGATGCTTGTGACTATTATATAAAGAAAACAAACAGAAGAGTAACTTTTGAATATTCCCTGGTGAAGGGGATAAATGATTCAAAAGAGGATTCCAGATCTTTAGCACGTTTGCTTAAGGGAATACTTTGTCATGTTAATCTTATTCCTGTAAATGAAATAAAAGAAAAGGAATATAAAAAGTCTTCCAAAGAAGATGTGAGGAATTTTGAAGAAATACTTAAATCTTATGGAATTGAAGCAACAGTAAGAAAAGAAATGGGTTCAGATATTAATGCGGCTTGCGGACAATTAAGAAGAAGCTATCTGGAAACTCGTGATTCAAATTAGGAGGAGCAGCCATGATTGGATTCATAAGTGATATGGGGAAGAAACGGGGTATAAATGAAGATTATGTCGATTACTTATTATCAGATGAATTTCAACTATATATTGTAGCAGATGGAATGGGCGGCCATAATGCAGGTGAAGTTGCAAGCAGAATGGCTGTTGAAACCGTCAAAGGTTTCATCAGTGATAACTGGAACAAATATGATTGCGAAACGTTACTTAGATATGCTATAGCAGAAGCCAATAAAAGAATTATTGACCATGCAGGCGGCAATATTACGCTTATGGGTATGGGGACCACTATAATTGCTGCCTTAGCAGCCGGTTCAACGGTTTATGTAGCTAATGTGGGGGACAGTGCCGGTTTTTTACTGAAGGAAGGAGAAATCAGTAAGATCACCAAGGATCATTCTCTGGTGCAGGAATTAGTTGATATAGGATCAATAACTGAAGAGGAAGCATTGACACACCCCAGAAGAAATATTATAACCAGAGCAATAGGGGCAAGTGAAAATTTGGAAGCAGATATTTTTAAAATACCTAACAAAAAAGAGAATAAGTTTCTTTTGTGTTCTGATGGATTAATAAATGAAGTAAGTAAAGATGAAATAAGAGATATATTGATGAAATATAATAATAGAGATGCCGCTGAGCAATTAGTTTTATTGGCTAATGAAAGGGAAGGCAGAGATAATATTACAGTATTAGTGTTTGGAGGAGAGAATTGATGGAGACTATTTTGTTGGGGGATAGATATGAGCTGCTTGAACAGATAGGTGAAGGCGGAATGGCTAATGTATATAAGGCAAAAGACAGAAAGTTGGACAGGTTCGTAGCAGTTAAAGTATTAAAAAAGGAATTTGTAAATAATGATGATATTATAAACAAATTTAAAAGGGAAGCTACTGCAATTGCAAATTTACATGATGCAAATATAGTAAATGTGCTTGATGTAGGCGGTCAGGAAGATATTAATTATATTGTTATGGAATATGTCAATGGGCCTACCCTTAAAGATCTGATAAAACAAAAGGGACGATTGACATATGATAAAGCTATCACTATAGCACTGCAGGTAGCAAAGGCTTTGGACTGCGCTCACAAAAATAATATAGTCCATAGGGATATAAAACCTCAAAACATATTGGTTGCAGAAGATGGAAGCATAAAAGTTACGGATTTTGGAATAGCCAAATCTGCCAATGCTTCTACTATTGTGAATACTACTAATATTATTGGTTCTGCCCATTATTTTTCACCTGAACAGGCTAAAGGAAATTTCCTGGATTCAAGAACTGATTTATATTCATTAGGAGTTGTGATGTATGAGATGGTAACCGGAAGATTGCCTTTTGATGCAGATTCACCGGTTTCTGTTGCATTGAAACATATTCAGGAAGAAATAGTTCCTCCTAAAAATATAAACTCTTCCATACCGGATTCTTTCAATAAATTAATACTGAAATCTATGGAAAAGGAACAGATAAAGAGATATCAGACGGCAAAAGAATTAATAAACGATCTTCAAAAAGTCAAGAACGATCCAAATGCATTAATAGGCAGCCCTCAATCATCCCAGGATGATTTTACAAGAGTGATGGCGCCGGTAAATGTAGATTCTGTAAACAGTAAAAAACCTCAGTCTTACGATAAAAAGCCTCAGTCTTACAATAAAAAGCCGCAGTCATACAACAGCAGAAATCAAGATGATGATTATGATTTTGAAGACGGAGGAAATAAAAAGAAGAAAAAAACCAAGGTTGGAATTATTTTAGGATTAATTTTTGCCCTGATTTTAGTTTCTGCCGGGATCGGAACATATTACCTGACTAAGGGGAATCTTGGCAAGACTAATGTTGCAGTTCCCGCAGGATTGATAAACTTGTCAAAAGAAGATGCGGAAGCAAAATTAACCGCTGTGGGATTGATAATGGACATAGGAGGACAGGAACAAAGTGATAAAGCTGCAGGAACTGTATTGAGCGTTTCTCCGAACGAGGGATCAGTTGTAGCTAAAGGCTATCATGTAAGAGTCATAATAAGTGCAGGAAGTTCCACAGTAAAAGCTCCTGATCTGACTGGTTTAAATATTGAAGATGCAAAAAAATATTTAACGAATCAAGGCTTTCAGATTGGAAATGTAACTTATGAGTTTTCAGACACTGTTCCGAAAGATCAGGTTATAAAGCAGACTCCGGCTAAAGATGCATCTATTGCCAAAGGTGACAAATTTGATCTGACAGTGAGCAAAGGTACGGAAGTTAAGTTTGCAGTGGTGCCTGTTGTAATAGGAAAGAATGAAGGTGCGGCAGTTTCTGCACTAAGCGGCGCTAAACTTAAGGCGAACGTAATATACCAGGATACAGACCAGAAATCTCAGGACGGTATAGTAATTTCATCAAATATTGCTGAAGGTGTAAGTGTAAAAGAAGGAACAACAGTAAATATATATGTAGGAAAATACAAGGAACCGGATAATGGCGGAGGCCTTGGAATGAACAACAAGAAAAAATATGTGGCTGATAGTAAATAGCATTTGTTAAAAATATAATATAAAAATAATCAGGTAAAAAATTATATGATTTTTTACCTGATTTATTTTATTAATATTTGCTTTTTATACTAAAAAGTGTTTATTATAGATATGTAAACAAAATCAATGGAGGGTATATGAAGGGAATAATAGTTAAAGGAATTGGAGGCTTTTATTATATAAAAACTGATTTCGGAGTGATAGAATGTAAGGCCAGAGGTGTATTTCGTCACAAAGACCTGAAACCAATGGTTGGAGATTGGGTTGAAATTGAAGTGGAAAATAATAAAGGTGTTATTGAAAAAATCTATGACAGAAGTTCTGAGTTGATAAGACCGGCAGTTTCAAATGTCACTCAAGCTTTTGTTGTTTTTGCTGTAAAAAATCCGGATATTAATTATGAACTTTTAAACAAATTTTTGATTTCATGCGAGTATAACAATATTAAAGCTATTGTATGCTTAAATAAGAGCGACCTTATATCTGACGAAGAAAAGGATTTTATTAAAACAAAAATTAACAATATAGGCTATGAAGTCATTTTTATTCAGGCTAAGTATAAAGAGGGACTTTCTGAACTTCGCTCCAGATTAAAGGATAATGTCACAGTTCTCTGTGGTCCTTCAGGAGCAGGAAAGTCTACATTGATCAATGTTTTCACAAAAGAAAACTTGATGGAGACAGGAGAAGTAAGTGAAAAAATCGGCAGAGGGAAACATACCACAAGACACAGTGAACTAATAGCAATTGAAGATGGATTTCTGGTAGATACTCCAGGCTTCTCAACGTTGGATATTTCTTTTATTGAACAGGAACAGCTCATGTACTACTTTCCTGAGTTTGAGGAGTACAATGATAAATGCAGGTTTACAGGGTGTTTGCATTATAAGGAACCTGGCTGCGCCGTGAAAAAAGCTCTGGAAGAAGGTAAAATAAATAGTTCAAGATATGATTTTTATATAAAGATACTTGAAGAATTGATTAAGGGGAGGAAAAATAAATGGTAAAAATAGCACCATCAATTTTATCGGCAGATTTTGCTAAATTGGGGGAGGATATTAAAAAACTTAATGATGCAGGTGCAGATGTAATACATATAGATGTTATGGATGGTAAGTTTGTTCCTAATATTTCACTTGGATTGCCTGTAATTAAGGCTATAAGAAGTTATACTGACAAGGTTTTCGATGTTCATCTGATGATTGATGAGCCTTCAAAATTTATTGATGCTTTTGTTGAGGCGGGGGCTGATATAATAACAGTTCATTATGAAGCAGACGTACATATAGACAGAACAATAAACTATATAAAAAGCAAAGGTGTCAAAGCAGGGGTTTCATTAAATCCTGGAACACCGGTATCACTTATAAAAGATCTGATTCCTTCACTGGACCTGGTACTTATCATGTCTGTTAACCCGGGATTTGGAGGTCAGAAATTCATAGGATACTGCTTAAATAAGATTAAAGAAGTAAAAGAGATGAGCATAGAATCAAACAAAGATTTACTTATCGAAGTGGACGGAGGAATAGACAGCAGCAACATAAAAACTGTTGTTGATGCTGGAGCCAATGTAATTGTTGCCGGATCTGCAGTCTTCGCCGGTGGAAAAATAGAAGAGAACATAGGGAAGTTAAGAGCAGGCCTTTAAGATGAAAATAACCATAGTCGCAGGTGGAACTCCTCCATCAAAAGAATTGATGTGGGACTCTATAAAAGATTCAAAATATACCATAGCTGCTGACAGAGGGGCTGAAGCTTTGATAATCAATGGGTTCAGACCTGATTACATCTTAGGGGACTTTGACTCCCTTAAGGGGGAATTTCTTGATATCCTGTCAAATGACCATATAAATATTGTTAAATATGACAGTGTCAAAGATTTTACTGATACAGAAGCGGCATTTAATCTGGCTTTGGACCTTGGCGCTGATGAAATAGTCCTGCTTGGATGCACGGGCTCAAGAATAGATCATCTGTTTCCCAATATCGGATTGCTGAAGAAAGCCCTGCTTAACAAGGTTTCCTGCAGGATTGCCGATGACTGTAACGTAATTACTTTAACAGATTCTCCTATGACCATTAAAGGAAGCCCCGGGCAGATTATATCCTTTTTTGCATATGAGGAGAAGGTTGAGAATTTCAATATTTATGGAGCAAAGTATGAGTTGTTCAACCATACATTGATTCCCTTTGATGGACTGACTGTATCAAATGAATTTCTGGATAAAGACATAAAAATAACTTTCCATAGAGGATTGGTATTGATATTTTTTAGTCGAGATTAGAATGTACGGTAGGCTTTCAGCATAAAATACATTGAGAATTCTTTTTGGGGAAGATAAAATGAAGATTTTCACAATAAAATTGCCAAGATTTCTTTCAAGGATAATAAGACTTTTTTACAAACCGCGCACAAGGTAAAAATAAAAGTGAAGTAATAGCACTGCTTATGCTATTTCTTCACTTTTATTTCAATATAGGATTCCAAAGAAAAAAAGCGTCTCATGACGCTTTCTACACTAAATAGCTCTTTGAACTTTTCCTGATCTAAGGCATCTAGTACAAACATGTACAGTTTTTGGAGTTCCATTAACTATAGCTTTTACCTTTTTTATGTTTGGAGCCCAAGTTCTTCTAGATTGTCTATGGGAATGGCTGAATTGTGCTCCAGCGATAACACCCTTATTGCAAACTTCACACTTTCTTGACATCCGAAAACACCTCCCTGCTTCATGAAGATAGGTTTCTAAATAAGACCTTTATATTTTAGCACGGAACATATTAAAAAATCAAGAGATTTATTAAATAAAATCCTGAGAAAAATAAGAATGCCATGAAATTGTTGAATAATGAGGTTAATTAATATAAAATGAACTTAGCATAATAAATAGGAGGAATTACCATGTTAGGATTTGAGAATGATAATGGAATTATAACTTACAGCGAAGATGTTATTTCTAAAATTGTGGGACTTTCTACAATGGAATGCTACGGAGTAGTAGGCATGGTTTCAAAAAATGCATCTGAAGGATTTTGGGAATTAATCAGAATTGAAAATTTGAGCAAAGGGGTAAAGATTTCCTGTGCAAATGATAAATTAAATATTGAAGTTTTTGTTATGATAGAATATGGTACAAATATATCTACAATTTCAAATAATATAATTCAGAAGATAAAATACAACCTTGAGAATTATACCGGACTAAAGGTTTCTTCTATAACTGTTAATGTTCAGGCGCTCAGAGTTTAGGGGGTAACTATATGAAATACGCAAAAATTGACGGACATGATTTTTATGATATGGTTGTTCATGCCAGAAATAAGCTGGAGGAGCAAAGTGAATATGTAAATTCTTTGAATGTATTTCCTGTACCAGATGGAGATACAGGCACAAACATGTCCATGACATTAAAGGCTGCTGTCAGAGAAATTGAAAATATAAATTCAGATAATATAGGAGAAGTTTCGAAAAAGCTTGCTAAGGGGGCTCTTATGGGAGCCAGAGGAAATTCCGGGGTAATCTTATCCCAGATTTTCAGAGGTATAGCCAAGGGGCTTGAAAACAGGAAAGAGGTTTCATCAAAGGAACTTGCTGCTGCTTTTCAGCAAGGAACAAGATCAGCATATAAGGCAGTGATGAAACCTACTGAGGGAACTATCCTTACAGTAATGAGAGCAGCCAGTGATGAGGCTTTAAGGTCTTCCAGAGTTGACATAGCTGACCTTATGAAAGAAGTGGTACTGGCATCAGAAACAATGCTCGACAGGACTCCTGAAATGCTTCCTGCATTAAAAAAAGCTAAAGTTGTGGATTCAGGGGGCATGGGTCTTGTAATAATTTTAAACGGGATGTATACGGCAATTAAAGAAGGTATAAAACCAGTTCCGGGCGATGTGGTGAAAGTCACCAATGAAGTGAAAAAACCTCAGGATTTTGCAAGTGAGGATATTAAGTTTGGATACTGCACTGAATTTATTGTTACGGTCAATGCTTCGAAAGCTGAACAGTTACAAGAAAAAATATCATCCCTGGGGGATTCAATGATTGTGGTGGGATATGAAGATACCATCAAGGTTCATATTCACTCAAACGATCCAGGTGCAGTTCTTTCACAGGCAGTTTTATTTGGAGAACTATCAAAAATTAAAATTGACAACATGAGAGAAGAACACAGAAACCTGTTGACAGAATCTCTCGAAGAGGAGATTCCGGAAGAAGAAACAGATGAGGAAAAGAACGCATACGGACTAATCTCTGTAGCAATGGGGGAAGGAATACATGACATCTTCAGTGACTTAGGTGTTGATTATATAATAGATGGAGGACAAACTATGAATCCTTCAACTCAGGACATAATGGACGCTATTGACAAAATAAATGCTGAACATATTTTTATCTTCCCAAACAATAAAAATATTCAGTTGGCAGCCAAACAGGCAGCAGAACTATCAGAAAAAGATGTACGTGTTATCCCTTCAAAGACTATACCTCAGGGTATAACATGCATTACTTTATTCAATCCTGAGGAAACTGTACAGAACAATGAAAATATAATGAATGAAGCTTTAGGTGATGTTAAATCGGCATCAGTCACCTATGCTGTGAGAGATACTGAGATTGACAGAATTCGCATTAAGGAAGGGGATATTATCGGTCTTATTGAAGATAATATCAGTGAAGTTGGAGAAGATGCATTTCTTGTTGCTGAGAAACTTCTTTCAAACATGGTTGATAAAGATTCTGAACTTATTACCGTGCTATACGGTTCAGATATATCAGATGAAGAGGCTGAGGAGTTTGCTTCAAAATTAGAAGATAAATATGAAGATTTAGATGTTACTGTCTATAAGGGAAACCAGCCTTTGTATTATTTCATTATGTCAGTTGAATAATAATAATGTCATTTAAGAAAAAAAGCGATATTGTCGCTTTTTTTCTATATAGGGTTTCATAAAGGAGAGGAAATGAATTTATATAGTGAAATCGGAACTTTAAAAGGAGTAGGTCCGAAGTTAAGTGAAAAACTGAATAAGTGCGGTATTTTTACCATCATGGATCTGCTTCTTTATTTCCCCAGGGATTATGAATTTGTCTGCGGAAACAGAGATATTCATGAAACCAGTAAGGATGAGAAACAAATATTAACATGTACAGCCTTTGAGTTCAAAAGGGATATAAGGACAAAGATGGGAAAGATATTATCCAGTGTGATATTCAAGTATGGGAATGAAACAATATCAGCCATTTGGTTTAATCAGCCATATGTTAAGAAAAATTTTCGTATAGGCGAAACTTATAATCTTCTCGGGAAATACAAACAAAACAAAGGGGCCTTTGAAGTGATTAATCCAATAATAACTTCAAGAGAAACTTTGGAATCTGAAATTATACCGAAATATCAATTAAAAGGTGATATTAAGAATAATGTATTTATTAAGCTGATTAATGAGGTATTGTTTTCAATAAAAATCAAGGATAATCTGCCATTGGAAATTATACAGAAGTATAAGCTCGAATCTTTGGATGAAAGCATCAGAAATATACATTTTCCCGCTGAAAGAGGCAATCTTGATAAAGCTGTTGAAAGACTCAAGTTTCAGGAACTGTTTACTTTTTCATTGAAGATTATGATGCTGAAATACCACCTGAAAAATAATTCTTCAGGAATACAGTTTAAAATGAGTCCGGACCTTGTGAAACTTAAGGAAAGTTTACCTTATAGCCTCACCGAAGCTCAAAGTAAAGTGGTGAGAGAAATCCTGTCGGATCAAAAGAAAAGCACCCCTATGAACAGGCTTGTACAAGGAGATGTAGGGAGTGGAAAGAC
>JBEHWK010000092.1:0-14396 GCA_040217795.1 Clostridiaceae bacterium | reverse complement strand
GCATTTTCTATCTTTAATGTAACTCCTTTTTCCTTAGCACGAGCTTCCATACCTTCCTTATCCCTGATCCATCTATTTTCCCTCTGGGTAAATAAGGATACACCTATTACTATATTCTTTTTATTTGCAAATCTATTTTTACTATCTTTACTCCTTTTTCGCGACTCTAATGCTATTGTTTTTTCTATAGTTAAAAATTCTTCTTCAACATACCGAAACGGCACTGAAAAACTATCTGGTGTCCACATAATAACCACTCACTTAATCAGAATATACTTATTATAATCATATTCTGATTATGAGTTTATAGTACCATTTATTTGACATAAGGAACTCACTCTTGCATTCACAATTGAAATAAAAAATGCAGATACTGAACAATCCGCATTTAACCGCTGCTGAAGTTCCATAATAATTACCTGACTTACCTGCTTTTTCTCCCGTAAACCTGCTCTTTCGTATAATATCCGCGGCCTATAATCACACTGTCTATGTTATTTTTATCTACAAGAACTGGTTCAAGAAGGATTGAAGGTACATTCATTTTACCGTTATTTACCTTGCTGTTTGTATCTACGGGCCCTCCCTCAGCCAGGTTTATTGCAGCATCTACAGCCCTCTTCCCTAATTCTCTGGTATCCTTTAATACTGTCATTGACTGTGTTCCCTGAATTATTCTCCGAATAGCTGCCAGGTCTGCATCTTGTCCTGTTACTGCTGCCTTGCCAGCCAATCCTTGTTCCTGTAATGCTTCAATTGCAGCGCCTGCTGTCTCATCATTCGGTGCCAATATAGCATTTATATTATTTTTATTGGCAATCAAAGAATCTTTCACGATCCCATAAGCTATCTTTGGGTCCCAGCCTTTAATTACCTTATCTGTAACAATCTTCACATTACCTATATTAGCCAGAGGCTGTATATATTCCATTGCACCTTCTTTAAACTCAATACCAGGATCTCCGGACATAATAATGTAATTTCCTCTTGGAACCTTCGTAACAAGATAGAGACCCTGAATTTCTCCAATCCTTGTCCAGCTAAAAGCCATATATAATTCCAAATCAGTATTTTGTGCCAGATCATCATAAGATATTACCTTTATTCCTGCCTTGTGAGCCTTTTCAATAAAACTTGCAGGACTTACCGGATCTATGGGTACTACAATCAGTACATTTATCCCCTGTGATATCAGTTTTTCCACTTGTAAAGCTTGCTTAATGACATCAAATTCATTAATTTCTATCTTTAATGTAACCCCTTTTTCCTTGGCACGTGCTTCCATGGCTTCCTTATCCCTGAGCCATCTCCCCACTCCTACTGCAGGGAAAGATACACCTATTGCTACATTCTGTCTATTTGCAAGCTTATTTTTATGCTCTTTCCCCCGTTTGTGAGCCTGTACTGCTATTGTTTTTTCTATAGTTAAAATTTCTTCTTCAACATACCGAACCGGCACTGAAAAACTATCTGGTATCCACATAATAATCACTCACTTAATCAGAATATACTTATTATAATCATATTCTGATTATGAGTTTATAGTACCGTTTTAAAAGCAATAAAAATAATCTCCCTTCCAGTTATCAATCTAAAAAGGAGATCAATCAGGTCAAATCATTTCCCGCAGAATATATTAATGGCGTCACGCAGGAATTCAGTACAGCCCAGGGCAATCTTGTCATAATACTCCGTAAAACGTTTATCATCAACATACCCTTGTGCAAGTGCCATATGTGCCTCAGGGCTATATGTTCCATCAGGCCAGTAACAGCAAAGCCACTCTTTGTGCAGTTCACATGCTTTCTTTGCCAGTTCCCCGCCAGGATTGCCAGTTTTGAATGCTTCCGCAAGAGTATTGTTCAGATCCTCTGTCAGCTTTTCAATACGTGCATATTGTTCCTGTGTCATACCTTTTATTTTGGCATTTGATGCATCTACAGCTGCATCACCAAAACTTTCTCGTGCTTCTTTACCATATTTCTTTTCATTTTCATCAATAAGCTTTTGTTTAAATCCTTCGAATTTTTCCTTATTACTCATAATAATCTCTCCTTTCATTGAAGCAATTGTTTTTTTCACATTTCTGATGAGCATATCAATCTGCTCTTTTTGTCTGTTAAGCTCTGACAAATGGCTTTGAAGTGCCTTTTCTCTGTCATAATCATGGGATTTAAGAAGATTTTTTATTTTTTGAAGACTTATGCCAAGAGCTCTATAAAATAATATTTGCTGCAGAATATCCACTTGCTCTTCATTATATACACGATAACTATTTGAATCTATTCTTGCAGGAGAAAGAAGTCCTATTTCATCGTAATAGCGCAATGTACGGGCAGATACTCCCGATATTTTTGCAAGCTTGGTAACTGTATATTCCATATATCTTCACCTCATAATTTAAATATAAACTATTACGCGACGTTAATGTCAAGCTGTAAAAAAATAAAAGAGGGACTGACCCCTCTTACATTTTTCTAAAAGTGTCAATCCCCGGCAAAATTCTGGTGGTACCCCTCACCAAAAGTCTCTTCAAAATATCCCTCAAAATATTCTTCTCGAGATTCTTCAATAGTTTCCCCATTACGAAGGCTGTTTCTTATGCTCAGAAGGTAACTATCAAGCAATTCCAGCTCCTGCAGCTGTAATTTTTCCTTCTCACTTGTGAGTATTACATTGTCTATCCTTCCGTTCTTTATGACAAGTCGCTTATCTCCTATAAGTATGAGCATAGGATCATGCGTTGCCATCAGTACTATCTTATCTTTTTTCACTAAAAGCTCTAATGCTTTTTTTCTTTCTATCCCTGCATTTTCTATTTCGTCTATAAGAACTATGGGGGATGTACTTAAAAAGGCTGTATCTGCTATCATTAAAGCACGGGATTGTCCGCCGCTTAAAGCAGTAAGAGGAGTGGACCCGGTGAATTTTTCACCTGCCAGCTCATTGGCTTTTTCAATTATAATCTCTATAGTCTCCTCAACATTCACGCCTCCTCTGCACTCAGCATGAATATTTATAAATTCCCTTACAGTACAATCCATTATAAAATTCATGTTTTGAGACAGCTGCGCAACTAATTTATCTTCAAAAGAGAACCTGTTTGATATATCAGGACTCTCATCATTTATAAGTATAATCCTTCCCGTAGGGGTATCCTTTTGTGCCATATATTCAATATCTGCCAAAAGACGGCTTTTTCCTGAACCTGTGGGCCCTACAACACAAACTATCTCTCCCGGAATTAAGTCAACTATTATATCTTCTGCCTTCCCGGTTTTATCATGGCCTCCCACAATGGTAATCTTACTGACTGCACCCACAATTTCACCTCCTGCACCAATCTATACTAATTTCCAACTACAACTCCATCTTTTTCACATTGCCCATCTGGAACTCATTTCCAATCCTTGTTTCTCCAAGGCAATAAGAACAAAGAGCTGAGGGCATTGTAAACCTTAATTTTTTATCATTTGCAGTCTGTATGTCAGCTGCACTTTCGAAGAGATTGCTAAGCACATTGCTTCCCTGCCCTGTTATTCCATTGACATTAAGTATAATGGCCTTGGAATTTACCTGTCTTACCTTAAAAGCAAATACCTCCCTTTCAGCCTGAGATACTATTTCTCCTTTAGTCAATACCACAACATCTGCATACAAGAGCATAGGCCCTATTTTTTGCGGTGTATTTATACCTGCCAGATTATCAATAACACACACAGCCAGCACATCTTTTATGTGTGGAGAGCATCTGTTGCATAAGCCGGCACTTTCACTTATGAGAATGTCAATTCCCTTTGATATACCCCAATCGATACATTCAGAAATATTGGTGACAAAGTAGTGATCAGGACAAAGATTTCCCGAAATGCCCACTTTCACCTCGATACCTTTTGAGGAATATAAATTGCTGTCATAGGTGGAAAGGCAATCAAATTTTATTACTCCAATTTTATTTTTTTCAAGGCCAAGCTGCTCAATGGTCTTCAGAATAACTGAAGTTTTACCTGAAGATGGCGGTCCTGAGACTGTAATAAACTTCATAACATTACCCCCTGTAAGACTCCATAAATACTCCATTTATTTCTTTTATCAAAGTTCCTATATCTCTTTCCTTAATATAATCCCATCCGATCCAGTTGAGTGAAGCAGTGTCCGGAATTATCCTCTTCGCTTCTGAATTGCTGGCCGGGAAAAAGGCTCCTGCACAAATATCTCCTAACTTTGAACCCGCAAAAAACTCAATAATTTTTTTTAGCCTTTCCTCTGCAGATTTCTTTACAAGCATGGTAACGGGGCTCACTATTGCTCCATCCTCTGGCCAGACTATAGTGACACCCTTTTTGTTTTCCAGCATATGAGCAAAGAAATATGGCATTACACTTACAGCCGGTGCATCATCCCTGCCGCTTCCAGCCATTTTAACCATCTGTGAAGGATGCCAGCCATACTTTACAGACTTGCCCAACTTAGCTATCCCCTCATATCCGCTGTTTTTAAAGATGGTAAGTAAGGTTGTCTCACAAAATGAATCATCACGCCCTCTCAATGCCACCTTCTTATAATATTCCGGTTTTATTAAGTCACTGAACTTTGATGGCACGGGGGAAGTTCCCAATGCCTTTGTATCTACAACCATCACAAGAATATTTGCTGCAAAAACAGAATAATTGCCATTCGGATCCTTTATATTGCATCCGGAAAACTTTTCATCCATATTTATAGTCGCATCATAAAAATAATTCTTGCTTATGAATTTATCAATAAATCTTTTATGATAGAAACTATTGACTCCTGATGATATTACGATATCCGGAATTTCATTTATATCTTCGTAGCTTTCAATAGTCTCATTATAGTCTAATTGGGAATTTGCATTTCCTTCTAAAAGATATTTTATGGAAATATTATTATTTTCTATAAAAGTTTTAAACTCTAATTCAACGGGAACCTTCAATGGACATGGCAATAATGCCAATAAATCCAGTCCACCAAGAAATTTTTCTGACATATTTACCTCCAGCGTAATTAAATCTCTATATTTGATCAAAATAATTAATGTAATTATATTACTAATTATTTGTAAACTCAACTATGTTAATAAACCTAGATAGCTCAGATACGTATATAGAAAAATATAAAGATAGAATTATTTAATTATTTTATACTTTTACTGAAAAATAATAGAAAAATCCCTTGTCATGAACTTTACTTCCAGCTTCATTTATGCATAGTTAACAGGGCAGCAATTAAGTAACTACTTTCAATTGTTGATGTTTAACAAACTTTCAATTGCAATGGTTTTATTTTCGACAATGTTTTTCTGACAATTTATTATTACTGATGCAAAATAACTGCAGAAACCTATATACCATCTTTTTGATAAAAATCATGCAAACACAAGCAGTCCTGTTGATGCTACAAGCTCTGCAACTAAAACCAGGTAGAATAGATTCCTAAAAATATAATTTCCTAAAGAATAAAAAAAGAACTGCCCAAAAGCAGTTCGTTACTTACTGATTAAATCCAAAATACCGTTTTCTCCAATTTTGATACCTATCTCCTGATAGGTGGGTGTCCGCAAAAGTGCCTCTATCTTCCCGCTGCCGTAATGAGGTCTCACCATGGGCCTGATATAATCACTAAATTTAGGACTCCCGAAATTATGATGTAGATTCAAAATAGGAGTTTTTCAAATATTCCAGAATTAATTTGCTTATGACAAGATTGTTTTTCTGTCATTGCATTTTTTTATATTCGTGTTTGTTCCTGTTTGGTCAAGTTTCCTCAACCCTTCTGAGTCTTATTATATATTCTAAAAACATAACTGTCACTATGAAGTTAAAGCCATAACTTCCAGTTAAGTGTCCGAATATATTTTCATTATCATTTAAGGTAACCAGTGGCAATTAAACTTCAAAAAGTATCTTTTTAATACAATTTTTCAACAGGACTCCTGAAGAATATTTTAATCAAAATAAATAAATGCTATAGTATAATTAAAAATAAATATTATTCTCTCAGGGGGTGTTTCACTATGAAAACTTGTGATATTACTTGTAAAACCTGGCACGATGTTCTTATTGAAAAAGGGTTTGATTCCTCCGCTTCCAGATCTCTTATTGGATTTTTATCATGGAATAGAGGAGAAGAATTCAGAAATATCGGAAAAGAGATAACAGAAATCTTTTCGGGATATGAGGGAAAGGTATTTGCCAGAGATGTGGTAAGCAGCAAATATAATGATAAGGGAATACTGTTTTTTAATGTCGAAACATCTCAGGATATTGCTAATGAAATGTTTGACGCTATTATGAGTTACGAGCAGAATGAAGTTTATTAGAGACTATCAAGCCTGGAAGATTAAAAAACATCTCCAGGCTTATACTTCTTTCCACCTTATTCAGATACTTTATATACATAGTTCTCCATGATAATATTATACTTCACTTCCTTGGTTTCTGAAGTTCCTGTACTGGAATCATAAGTCCCTTTAATTGTTGCTGTGCTGGTTCCATCTTCATTTTTAACAACACTTGGGATTTCGTAGCTTTTCAGCACCTCCTGGCTTTTTTCCATTTCTGAAACATACTGATCATAATCACCCTCTCTTTCACTAATTACTGTTAAAAGATACAGATAATTATATCGCTTTTTTTTCTCTGCTTCTAAATATTTTTGCAGTACGGCTTCAGGGGTTCTGAGCAAAATATCTTCCCCGCTGTTTCTGATACTTTCATTTATTCGATTCTCATAAAAAAAAGTCATAGGATCATAATTACACGAAGCATTCCAGATTATGTACTCATCAATTCCCAGTTCTCTGCTTGCCACTAATTGATCGGATATTATTTTAGCGTCATAGTATATGTGGCCTTTGACCCATGGAGCCGTAAAGCCCTGGAACCATGGTCTGATTTTTGCAGAGTTTCTTTCAGCTGCATTTTGTTCTAATGCTTCCAATACTGCTAACCTTGCAATTTCATAGGGGTGCTGGTCCGGTACCTGATAACCATACAGTCCTGTTCCATAGTGGCTGGGATAAATCATAGGACAGATATATTCAGTATTATTCGCAACTTTTCTCCAGGTCTGCCCGATATCTTCAGGGTTATCGTCCCATGAATGAGTTATAATGCCAAAGACATCTGCTGACATATGAACATTATAAGGCTTCAATTCTTTAGTGGCATATTTTAAAAAGTCTTCTATTCCTTCATCCTTGTCTCTATTATTTCTACCCGGAAATTCAGCAATTTGATTGTAATATGCAGCATTGTCCGGGAATCGCACATAATCAAACTGGATCTCGTCAAACCCTCTCAGGGCGGCTTCCTCCGAAATGGCCACCAGGTACTTCCACACATATTCATTAAAGGGATTTACCCATGCGTTACCAGCCCTGTCCTTGTAAACCCCGCCACTTTTCAGCTGAATCGAATGTTGGCTCTCCATTTTTGCAAAATATGGATCCTTAAATGCCACTATCCTGGCAATGCAGTAGATTTCCTTTTTTTTCAGGTAAGCTATTAATTTGTCGTAATTTACCAAAGGGCTTGTCCAATTTGATTTCACTCTGTTGACTATAGGTATATCGCTGTTCCAGGCAACAAGTCCGTCATCATTTTTGATATCGATGACCAGGGCATTGACTTCTGAGCTTTCGCAGATTGCCAAGGCTTGCTCCAATTTATTGATATCCCCCAAACGGCTTGTATCTGCAGCTTTCCCTGACTGACCGCTTATAGAGCGGATATATTCAGCATAATAATTTACATTATCTTCATTAAAGCTGAAACCAGCCACATTAGCTGTCAAATATATGGCCTTTGCCTTAACTGTACTTATTTTCGGTTCCTGCCCCAATGCAGGAAGCGGTACATAAAACTCTCCCAACTGCTCCTTTCTCCGCTTTTCTAATTCTTCTCTTTCTTTAATCAGCTGCGCCTGTTTTTCTGACGCCTCATTACCTGACTCCTTGTTTGTTTCATCAATAGTTGTATTTTCTTCTGTTGAAGCCTGTGCTTTACCTGCCTGGACTTTTCCTGTCTGAGTTGCATAGCCTGCTACTGCCAAACCTGATATCAGAATAATTAATGGTATTACAATCTTCTTTTTCATAATATTCCCTCTCAGCTTTCTATTTAATAAGTATATACTTCCTTCCCTGCTGAAGTGTTGAGCAATTCTTTTTTCCCTTCAGGTATTGTTATGACTTCATCCACCCCATCACTTATAAATTTTTCCTGAGGATTCCTGTCAAAGTAATCAAGATAATTATATAACCCTACATTGTCCACTTTCATTTCACTTGCCCTTACTCTTGGTATACTTGCCTGATCAAACCTTTTGTCATATGGTGAATATCCAGGATTCCATCCAACATTTAAAATAGCAATATTTTCATAAGGAATACCTTTGAAGCTCCCTGAAGCCAAATACTTTGTCAGTGTCTTATCCGCGGGTCTTACGCCAAAAGGCAGCGCCAGGGTATTGATTTTATAATCAGCCCTGTTTATTATCTGCTGCAGAGATTGAGCCTCTGCTCCAATCTCTGCCTGAATTTGATCTCCAGTATAGTTTTTAAAGTTAGGATGATTTTTAGTATGATTGCCAATGTCCATTCCGCTATCAATAATAAAATTAAGCTTTTTACTTTCCAGCCCCTTTTGATTGAAAGGGCAGCCACCAGTAACGAAAAAAGTCGCTTCAAGGGGGAAATCCCTATGTTTTTCATGAAAATCCGTTAATATCCCTACAGCTGAGTCCTTGTTGATAAGCCCATTTTCCAAATACTCAAAATTATTCATGTTTCCATCGTCAAAGGTAATCACTACCGGAGTAAAACCTTGTGGTGTTGTTATATGTCCTGTCACATAATCACTTAAACTTATAGGCCTGTAACCCTTTTCACATAAGGTGTCCAAATCTTTAATGAAATTGGCATGAGTTCTGACCCATTCACTTTCTACAGTCCCGATATTATGGTACATCAGTACCATTATTTTCCCTGATTCATTGGGCAATAATTTCAAATCAATCTTTGCCTTTGGATCCGTCTTGTCAGAAGCTTCATCCATATTTCCGGATACAGGATTTTTATCCTGGTTTCCTGATTCGCTGCTCTCCTGCTGTGCTGCCTGTAAGTTTTCTGCATTTTTGTTGTTGGCGGCAGTGCTATTGCTGCAGCCTGTCAATAAAAAAGAACTTAAAATAATTGCCAGAAAAATTTTATTCATACCCATACCTCACTTTATATCCTGATAAAAATATACAAAATTCCAGCCATATAATTTGACATACTAAAAATAACAGAAATGTTTATTTATTCATCATTTTTTTATATTTCGACAATAATATCAATTTTCCTCCTTACTTTATAACAAATAAAAATAGTGGCTGGCGCCACTTTCGCTAGGGAACCCTATTGGTTCCCTTCGACGACACTACGTGTCTGAGCACCCTCCTTTGCCGGCGGGGAACACAACTTCCCCTGCACCCCTTGCATTTTTTATTGTATAGGAAAGAATGCACTTTCCTATACAATAAAAAACAAGCCATTTACCCAAATCAAATTCAGGTAAAAGCCTGTTTCTTTTTTATTATTCATGACTGACCCATATATCTTAATTAGAATAATATATTTTGGAGATGTGATATGAATAAAAGCAAATCAAAAAAGTTAGTAGGTTCAGACGACTTATCCTTCGAGGATGATGATGAAGAAAATGGTTTTATAAATACCGTCGCAGGTCACTCCTTATCCACTTTCTCTTTCAGTGAAGGTGAAGTACCCTCCCCAGTCAACACAACCACAAATGATTTACCTGACAGCAGAAAAGGAAGATCATGCCCCAACGGAATAACCCCTCCTGTTGACGGTGAAGCCTTCGACATGAAGCGCACCTATGCCTTCAGAAAATCCACCATAAGGAAACTCAATGAGCTTAAAGCCTGGCATCCTGATGTCAATGCTTACTTAAGCACTATACTGGATGAAGCAATAAATTATTATTATGAGCATGTGGGAAAGGGAAATGGGGAGTGACAAAATTCGAGAGAGTCAAATTGACTCTCTCGAAAAAAGGGGAACTTGTAAGTATGGAACCCACTGAACAGTAAAGCCTTCTGGTTCCTTTCCTTAACCTTATCAATCAACGTTATATTATTATATCTAGCAATTTGTGCAAGTACCGCTTGCACAAATGAAATCAAATAATGGTTGGTTTTCTTATTATGAAAACAAATCAATTTTTCTTCTTTTAAACTCTTCTTTTGAAATCTGTCCACTATCTCTTAAAGCCTTAAGCTCTTCCCATTTTTCTTTTCGCTGTCGTCCCTCAAATTCTTGGATATCATATTTAGTCATACCACATGAAATTGCATCCATAAGTTCTTCATCACTTAAGCTCTCTTCCCAAAGAAAATCCCATTCACTCATAATAATCCTCCTATTCTAAAATTTTAAATATTGTGTTGTCTCACATAATACACGTATTTTTCATGTGCTTACAATATAATTCATCATATATTTGTTTTCTACTAATCACTTTAGCATAACATCCTGATTAAAAGCATAAAATCCAATAGTTGCTTCTCTCAGCATTTCATATGATTCTTCAATAAGTTTAAGATTCTTAATATTTTTATTATTCTACAAACATCTGGCAATTCATCTTAGTTATTACAAAAAGCCAACTATTTCCCCCCAACACCAAATTAAAGTTTATAAAAAACAACCTCTAGGCTTACCCCCAGGTTGTCAATAATAAAATCTCTTCTATACCCCTGAGCCGAGTTCCTCTACCCACCCAATTTCTTTAAAAAACTTTGCAATTGTAGGATTTTTAGGATAGGATGTATCAGCCATTATATCACCTTTCTCTTCAAGAATTAAACCATGGATTTCTTACTTCCATTCACTATTGCTAATGTTTTTCATATGAAGATTTCCATTCACCTGTGGAGTCAAATCCACTGTCCAACCTCCAATTTCCCCTGATGCGTTTATTGCGAAAGGATACACTTTGTCAGCTTTGCTATATTGTGTGCTTGGACCAAATAGATACTGATCCCCATACCATGTATCGCCCGTTGCGAATAGCATTTCATAGTTACCTAATGGAACTTTCACCTTTGCTGTTTCACCCTTATTTATAAAAATCGTCATAACAGGGGCTCCATTTGCTGCATCCACAAGCTTAACAAAATGATATCCAAGACTTTTATCTGTACGAACCTCTAGCTGAGATATGAGATCTTTTGTTACAAATAATTGATAAACACCCGTTTTAGGTGCAGCAACAACAGGCTGTGAAAATGTTACTGATGTTTCAGGTGCAGATGCCGAAGCTGAAGGCACTATACTATTCGGTACCCGATGCGTTCTCCCATACGCAGCAATTAGAATTAAAGCAAGTAAAATCACACCGATGATCCGACCTGCTCTGCCACTGCCAGCCTTAGTCTTGCAAACCGGACATCTGCCCCAGTTTTTAAAGTACTCTCGTCCACATTTTTTGCATTTTACTACTTCGTAGATATTTTTCGATCCATTTCCCAAATCTGGTGTTCCATATGAGCCCACTTGATATTCTCCTTTCTAGTCTAAAATTCTATTTATCCCTTCATATTTCCTATAAACAATAACTGCTTGTTCATGGGAAATTTTATATCCAAGAGAAACTTTCAAGGGCTGAAAGTAAAGTGTACAGTCCTTAGTTTCTATTTCCTGTCTATTTTAACCTTATAGCCATACTGATCAAATAAGTAAACCAAATTTGATCCATCTATTAATGAAATAGGCTTGTCTTTAACAAATTCTCTTGTGTCATTACCAAAATAACTGGTAGTAACCAAAATACCTTTTGACGCACCTTCATTTATCACTGTCCCATATAAATCTCTTGCGGCAGAAACAGGAACAACATTATTATATCGCTTTGCTTGTATAACATATTTTCCTCCTGTTATTGGGTTAGGGTCGAAAGCAACTGCATCAACTCCTCCATCTCTGCTGGCCTGAGTTACTTTTACGTCAACACCGGTTTCAGTGAACATTTTCTCAAAAAGCTGCCTTACAAGATGTTCAAAATCCCCCCAATCCATTACAGCTAAATTTTCTATTGAATTTAAATCTGCTAATATATCCTTTGATTCGATAAATCTTTTATCTTCTTTATTAATATCCATAATCGGCCTTACAGGAGCTAATTGAGATAATGGTCCTGCTATTAATCCTTTCAACTGCTTAATGCATGCTTTAGGATCTATATTATTTAAGTTCAGCTGTTCAAATTCATCTCTGTTTGCTTGCAATGATAAAATACATGATGTAAATTCATTGCCTGTAGCCTTATCAATACCATTTACCCATGCATTGAACACTACAATCTCAACATGATTTGTGTATATTGCTTCAAAAATTTCATGAACAGTTCTAAGTGCCACTTGCAGAATAATATTCTCATAAAATGCGTCAAAGTCCTTCTTTTTAAAATCAATTGGTTTAATTGACTTTGATGAATTAATATATTTGTACCCGGTAACAGATGGTATTTGATCCTGATTAGGAACAAAATATGAAACTATCAATGATTTTGAATTAGAATCATATTGAATTTCATATTCCTTATTAAAGTCAACAGGATACTCAGAGTTTTCAAAAACAACATTTGCATACTTTTCTATAGCATCCGAATCTCCGCTTTCAAATGCATTTCTCCATTGCAAAATTGACTCATTAAAGTCATTCTGCTCCTTTTCAAATGACGCCTTTTGAATAATATATTCTTTATAAGCTTTATCTCTACTTTCTTTATATTGTTTTAATAGTTGATCATATCTACTTTTTGATTTTTCCTCCAGATCTTCTCTTTTCTGCTTAAGTGTTTTAAAGAGCTTTTCTAAGATGTTTTTTTGTGGAACATTAAGTTCTCTGTTAATAGTTTCAATATCAGGCTCATTTTCTAAAAAAATAAAAGGATGAAATTGTTCATTTCTTAATTGCTGCTCCCAATTCAATTTATCATCTATTTCCAGGGTAGTTCTGAGTATATTGTTATATTCATTAATGATATTTTTCGCCTCAGAGTCCATATACACTGCTTTTGCTTTTAAATCTTCAATCCTCTCCCTCTCCCTTTGGCGCTTTTCCTGCTCAGCCCACCTTTTAAGCACCTCTTGTTCCTTGATTTCCAGTTCCCATCTTGATTTTGCCTTAATACACTTTGTTGTATTTAAATATCGATTCACTAAAGTTTTTTCAAAATAATAACTTGTTGCTGCCATTACTTTACCTCCATCTATACTTTTATTTACACACGTTACATAACTTCATTGACCAGCATTAAAAAATGATATTGCCATTTAAACATTCTTTAAATTGAGTTTTAAAAATAAATTAAAAATTCTTAATATTTATATATTTCTACAAACTTATGGAAATTCCTCTTGTTAATTACATAAAAACCACCATTTCTACAGCGTCAGTTTATAATGTAAAGTTGATAGTTATGAGCATTCATTTTTTACTTTTGTTAATATAAAAAGCACAACCTCGAAAGACTGTGCCCAAAAATAAATAATATATAATTTTATACTTTACTTCTTACATATTCCATATGTCTCTCCTTCATTTTCGCATCTGCAAGAGAATATTTCTCTAAAGTTTTGTAAATTTCGTTAATCTGAACGTCTGATAAAACTACAGGTCTTTCGCTGATATCATTTTTCAATATAGAGAATAAACTGTCTCTTTTTACAACACGTACATTGGGATTTGAAACAGAAACTCTCTTCAACTCACATCGTTGACTGAATACTATATATGAGTAGAAATAACGATTCTGTATTTGAGAGATTAACTTTCTTAATGCGTTTATATGTGCCTTGTTCTGCCATACAGGATTGAAAAATCTATTTTTCCTGCCTCCCTTAAGGGACTGTGTCCACTCCTTGTATCTTTCATCCCCGAAAATCCACCCGCTATAATTCTTTGATTCAAAAACATATATTCCTGATTTATTTAACATAACCAAGTCTATCTCTGTTGTCGTCCCATCCTCCCTTGGAATGTATATATTAGTTAAAATCTTATTGTCTCCCTGTAATTTTTCAAGAAACTGAAAGGTTAAATACTCTCCATAATTGCCTCTATCATTTATTGTCTTTAAGAAACTGTTTCCGCTGACTTGACCATACTTTGAATTTTTATATTTCATATTCATTCGAAAAACTACAAAGCCAATAATAACTGACACTAATATTATTGGAAACATAAATGGCATTAAAATTGTCAAAATGATTGCATTTGCTGACATGAATTCACCCCTTTGATAAGTTATCATAGGAACCTTGTTCTCTATCAACTCATTAATAACTTTATTCTTTATTTT